>JBEKSZ010000047.1:0-29910 GCA_049516615.1 Candidatus Acidiferrum sp.
CACGTCGACCACTTCGGGGTGCAGGGTAAGCAACTGCTTGGCGTAGTCGTTGGCTTCCTTCATACGCTTGAGGCCATCGAGATGCTTTTTTTCGACGATCGTGAAATCGTTGGACTCCATGCCGGCGGCCATGGTCAAGGCAAAAAGCGCGTTGGGATCGCCCGGAGTTCTTTGTAGTTTGGCGTTTGCCAGCGTCCGCGCCTTGTCAATGGCCTCGTGAAACCCTTTCATGCGTTCGGGATCGGCCTGGCCTTCGATGCCGTGCAGGAATTTTTCGTCGTTCATGAAGAATTCGCTGGTCAGCACGCCGTGGCGGTTGAATTCGTCAAATAGATAGCCCGCGGCCAGCGAGACCTGGCCAAAGGCTTCGTCGGGATGCTCGGCCGACCATGCGGTAAATTTGGCGCGTGCGCTCGGAAAATCCTGTTCGTAGAGCGCGCGAAAGCCATCCATCAATTGCGGGTCAGTTGAAAACGCCGGGCCTTGTTTTGCGACGGCCGCGACGCTGGCGGGATCGGGCTTTTTCTTGGACTTTTTTTGGTCCGCACCCGCCGCGGCGCCGCGGGTCAGGACGAAAAGAAACAGCAAGGAGATCGCGGCGGTTATTGTTCTGCGCATAGACGCTGATTTTCCAACCTGCGGCGCGCACCTCACCAAAACGGCTAGAACAAGCCAGGCAAAAAGCGCGGTTTGCCGGACATGGCGGCGCGATAGTCGGCGTTGGCGAAGAGTACCTGTTCTTCCGTGGACAGCCGCTGGCTGAGCACCACGATGTGGCCCACGGTGCCGACCAGCGCGGTGATCCACGCGGTATGAATCAGCGGCAAGGCGATCATCTCGGCAAACACCGCCGCATAGTTTGGATGCCGGACAAAGCGGAAAGGACCAGATGTGACGACACCGAGGCGCGTCGAATCGACGACCTGCACGTTCCAGTGCTCGCCAAGGGTGCGGATGACCCACCAGCGGACGGCGTTGGCGGCAAGAAAAATCACGAACATCACGGCGGCAAGAACGGGAATGAACGGGCGATGGAGGAACACCACTTCAACGGCGGAGCCGATGAGAACGGCAGTGTGCAGCGCGACCATCCAGCGAAAGCGCGGTTCGTCGACCTTGGTGGCGCCGCGCCCGACCATATTGCGCTGGTGGCGCTTGGAGATACGCAGCTCGACAAGCCGAAGCAACGCGACGGCCACCAGCAACGCCAAAAATGCGATAACGCTTATGTCCATTGCAGCAGAAGAAATTCGGCGCTGAATCCGGGGCCGAACGCGGCCATCATGGCGTAGTCTCCGGGCTTCAGGGGCCGTTTGTTGAGCCACTCCTGCAAAATAAAAAGAATAGTGGCGCTGGAAAGGTTGCCGACGCTGGCGAGCACGTCCCAGGAAGGCTGGGTCTGACACTTTTTAAGCCCGAGAGCTTCTTCGACGTTGCCAAGAAGCCGCGCACCGCCGGGATGCAGGATCCAGCCTTTGATATCGGACTGTTTGAGGCCCTGGCGCTCGAGAAAACCGTCGACCAGACTCTTGATTTTTTTTCCGATCATTTCCGGCACACTCTTATCGAGCAGGATGTGGAAACCGGAGTCGCGCAGATCGAAGCCCATGGCACCGAGGGAATCTGGGAAGGTGAAGGTTTCGGAAACCAAGATTTTAGGACCGGGCATGGGCTTGTCGCTGAGAACGACCGCGGAAGCGCCGTCGCCAAACAAAATCGAAGAGATCAGGTTGGCTTGCGAAATATCCTTGCGCTGAAAGGTCAGCGAAGGCAGCTCCACGGCGATGATCAGAACATTTCCGCCGGGATACGCTTTCAAATAATCCGCGCCGCGCGCAATGGCCATCGCCCCAGCCGCGCAACCCAGCTCGGTGAAGGGCATGCGCCGCACGTCGGAGCGAAAGTCCATCAGCTCGATCAGGTGGGCGTCGAGCGAAGGAATCATAAAACCCGTGCAGGAAACGGTGATGATCAGGTCGATGTCGCGTGGCCCGAGGTTGGCGCGCTTCAGGGCCTCTTCGGCTGCTTCGCGGCCGAGCTTAATCGCGTGTTCCATGTACTCTTCGTTGGTCTTGGACAGGGCGCGGGGCTCGACGGTGTATTCTATGGGGAAAATGGCGTGGCGTTCGCGCACTTGCGCGTTGTCCACGATCGACATCATGGCTTCCAGGCGCCGCTCGGGAATGTCAAACACGCGCCCCATATAGTATTTCACGTCTGCGCGCGTGATTTTGTGCGGCGGCAGCGCCGTGGCGGTGGCGACAATCGTACTCGGTGCTGCAGCGGCGCTGGCTGCTTCTAGGCTGGTCACCAATGGTTCCCCTGTCCCCGTCCGTGCGAATCCCGGAGAGTATCTAAATTGACCGGGCAAGTCCATGCAATACAGCGGCTGGGCACGCTTTATGACAACACTGTATATCACGCTTGGGTTGCGCGATGCACGAGTCCCCGAGCGTCATCCCCCGGGAAGGGCAACCGCCTATACCTGGCTGGCGCGGATCTCCTGCCACCGGCGCGGGCGGCGGTTGGCTTGCAGTACTTTTTTGCGCAGGCGAATGGATTTTGGCGTGATCTCGACGAACTCATCGTCGGCGATGAATTCGATGGCCTGTTCGAGGCTGAGTTCGCGATGCGGAATCAGGCGGATGGCCTCGTCGGCGCTCGAGGAGCGCATGTTGGTCTGCTTTTTTTCCTTGCAGACGTTCACGTCCATGTCCTGCTCGCGGGAATTCTCCCCCACGATCATGCCTTCGTACACGTCGATGGCCGGGCCGATGAACAGTTCGCCGCGCTCCTGAATGTTCCAGAGTGCGAAAGCCGTCGATGGTCCGCTGCGGTCCGCCACCAGCGCCCCGGTCGGGCGCAGGGCCATCTCCCCGGAATAGTCCATCCAGCCTTCGAAAATAGAGTGGATCAGCGCCGTGCCGCGGGTGTCGGTGAGGAGCTGGCTGCGCAAGCCGATCAGTCCGCGGGAGGGAATCTTGAAATCCATGCGCACGCGGCCGGAGCCGTGATTGCTCATTTTCGACATCTCGCCGCGGCGGCTGCCCACGGTTTCCATGATGATGCCGATGAAGTTTTCCGGGACGTCGATGACCAGGCGTTCGACCGGCTCGAGCTTCTTGCCACTCTCCATGCGCGTCACGATCTCGGGCTTGCCCACCATCAGCTCAAAGCCTTCGCGGCGCATGGTTTCAATCAAGATGGCCAGCTGCAGTTCGCCGCGCCCGAGGACGCGGAACGATTCCGGCGTATCGGTGTCCTCCACGCGAATCGAGACGTTGGTCAGCAGTTCGCGCGCCAGACGATCGCGTAAATCGCGCGAAGTCAGGAAGCTGCCTTCTTTGCCGGACAGCGGGCTGCTGTTCACGGTGAAAATCATGGCCAGCGTCGGTTCGTCGATAATCAGGGGTTCGAGCGGCATCGGATTGGCAAGATCGATCAAGCTTTCCCCGATCTGAATGCCTTCGACCCCCGCGATGGCGACTAAATCGCCCGCGGGGACGCTTTCCGCTTCGTCGCGTTCAAGCCCGCGAAACGTGTACAGTTTGGTGATTTTGGTGGTGGTGATTTTGCCGTCCAGCCGGCTGATGCCCACTTCTTGCCCGCGCTTCAGGGTGCCGTTGAAAACGCGGCCGATCGCAATGCGCCCCAGAAACTCACTGTAATCGAGGTTCATAACCTGAATCTGCAAGACGCCTTCCGGATCGCCTGGCGGTTTCGGAATGGATTTCACGATGGCTTCAAACAGCGGCAGCAAATCCTTCGACTCGTCGCCCAATTTGTTGTAGGCAACGCCGTCGCGCGCATTGGTGTACACCACGGGAAAATCCAGCTGATCTTCGGTGGCGTCGAGATCGATAAACAAGTCGTAGATTTCGTCCAAAACCTCCTTGGCACGCGCATCCACGCGATCGATCTTGTTCAGTACAATGACGGGAGGCAGTTTCGCGGCCAGCGCCTTTTGCAGGACGTAGCGCGTCTGCGGCAGCGGGCCTTCGCTGGCATCGACCAGCACCACCACGCCGTCCACCATGCGCAGCGCGCGCTCCACTTCTCCGCCAAAGTCGCTGTGCCCGGGGGTGTCCACAATGTTGATCTTGGTGTCGTGAAAAAACAGCGCGGTGTTTTTGGCCAGGATGGTGATCCCGCGTTCGCGTTCGAGATCGTTGGAATCCATCACGCGTTCTACCACCGCTTCATTGGCACGAAAGATGCCGCTCTGCCGCAGCATGGCGTCCACGAGGGTCGTTTTGCCATGGTCAACGTGCGCGATAATTGCAATGTTTCGAATATCTTGAGTCATATGCGTAGCGTCTAGATACAAAAATAGCTGCCGTAACAACCAGCAGCCCGGACGGTTCTCCTTGTTGTCAGCTACCCCTGCCCTAGCGGGGTCCACTGTTCCAATGGTTTGTCAGGTGCGGTCGAGCAAACCCTAGTTTATCAGACCTCTGCGCACCCGCCTAGCGCGGCCAGCGGCCGAGGTCCGAGGATCAAAACCCCCCGAGGTACAGGACCACCAGGGTGGCGGCAGTCGCCAGATGCAGCAGGATGTGCGCCGTGTTCGGTACCAGACCATTGCGCACGGGCAGGAACGAGTGGGTGTTGCCGAACATCTTCTGATAACGCTCGGCCCGCTCGGCATCCGCCTGGAAAAAATAGGGCACCCACCAGGCGCGCATCTGGCCCACGAAAAGGATGCCGTAGCTGATCCACAACCACCAGTAGAGCCACCCGGGATAAAGCCGCCCCCAATAAAGAACGCTGCCGGCGAGACCGATGGTAAAGGGCACGCTTTGCACTAGAGTGACGCGGAGCAAACGCCCGAACGGGTCTTGAGCGCGAACCGCCGCGACGTCGTTTAGACGACCGAGCGGAATCCAGTCGTGCGACCAGAGAAAAAGCACCTGAAATGCCTGCAGGGCGAGCAGGGTCAGTTCTCCCACATGGCTGGTCGCGGCTGCCTGCTGCATCATGTTTGCGCTCTGCGGGGTCCGGGAATTTTATCTGGCCGCTTTCCTGAGGTCGCTCCAGGAGATCAGAATGAATCCCTGGGCTTTCAAGAATTGCTGAAACTCCGCGCTGCGCACCAGGTCGAAATCGTTCTGCCGCCACTGTGCGCCCCAATCGGGATGGTCCGCGGTGGCCGCTTGAATGTCCGAATCGTTGTGCGCCAAATGCACGATCAGCTCGTAGATGCCGGGCGCGAGGGGCCGCAGCATTTTCTCATAAGCGCTGAGCCACTCGCCCTTCGGAACACCGGGCGCGATCTGCAGCACCGAATCGAGCACGATGGTACCCGGGTCGAGCTGCGTGTGGTAGAGATTGAATTCCCGGGAGACCAGCAACGGCGTGTGGTACGCCCGCGACATGCCTACGTAGACCCTGAACAGATCCTCCGAGCCCGCCAGAGATCCCATGTGGGTATCCAGATGGCTGATGCGGATGCCCGCGGCTTTGGCCTTATCGACCTGCGCGTGCAGTTCTGCTTCGACCTCGGGCATTTTGGCGTGCGCGTTCACGTATTCAGAGGTCAGCGGAAGATAGCCGTCCGGATCACGCAGGCTCGAATCGCGGGGCTGCGCCGAGACCGGCCCCCAGCGATACGTTGTCCACTCCGAATTGAGCGCCAGGTGAATCCCCAGGTCGGCATCCGGATGGGCCTTGGCCCATTGCGCCACTTCTGGAAACCACGGACACGGCACAAGAATGCTGGCCGAGCTGACCCAGTGGTTTTCGAGTGCCTCTTCGATGGCCGCATCCACAGAGTGGGTCATCCCGAAATCGTCCGCGTGAATGACGAGCAGCTTCGCGTTGCCCGGATAGCCCAGCCTTTCAGCAATCGTTTTTGCGTCTGAACCTGTCGTTTGCGCGCAAAGCGGCGCGACCAAGTGCAACAGGAGAACGGCGAGCAGCAACCAACGAAGAACGTGACGCACGGACCCTCCTCGGGGGACAGAAAAGCAATCCGATACAACCGAGAGAGATTATGCAATGAATGGCCGCAAAACGGGCAGGTAAGGCCGGCTTGGGCGGGCGCCTTCCCCCTCTGTTGCGGCGGGAGAAATCGCCAACCGAAGGTAACATTGACAGCCGCTGGCTGAGGTTCAAAGCTTGACGCAGTATGAGAAGGATCGCCACCTTGCGGATCGCCCGCCTGCTGAGCCTCGGTTTTTTGCTCGCCGGGGCGAGCTCCCTGTTTGCGCGAGTTCCCGACACCTACCAGATCACTCCCGACAAGAGCACCATGCTCGTCGGCGAGTCGCGAACTTTTCGCATGGTGGACCAAAATGGTCGCGCGCAAACCAAGGTAACCTGGACGCTGTCGGACGCTGACGCTTTCGAGTCCATTGTAGGCGACGAGATCGGGCTGACGCCCAAGCGGGTCGGCGATTTTCGCCTCACCGCGCGCACCGACTTTGCCACTGCCGAAGCCAGCGTCACCGTGGTCGAGGGGCCCGCGCTGCCGCCAGGAACCGTCAAATGGACCTCGGGCGCGAAAAAAGGATGCAAGACCGTGAAGCTTCTTCCCGCCTTCCCCACCGCGAACGGGCCGGATTTTTTCGAGCAGAGCATCTGCGAGGATGGTGAGTACGTCGCGGCCTATACTTCAAGCGGTGTCCAGCTCTGGCGGCGCAAGATCAGCAACAACGGCATGCCTCCTGAACAGAGCGGTGCGAGTTACGAGACCCTTGGCAACCGCATGGCGCCGCGAACTGCATCGGTTTGTGACTCCGCTGCGCTTGGAACAGACCAGCAGAAGATTCGCGAACTGCTCGCCCAGCGCAACCTCGCCTTTCGCGAAGAGCCCCCTGGCAGTCGCACGTGGCTCGTCGAGCAATCCAACACGCAATGCCAGCTTTTGTTTGATGAGAAGTCCGTACTGGTGAAGAAACGCAAGGTGTTCGTCGTCGAATAGATAGCGATCGAGGTGCCTGTGTTCCGGCTCGTATACTTCGCGGTGGTGCTTGTTTGCGCTGTGGGCGGCTCGCGTTTTTTTCCTGGGTCGCTCGTTCTGGCCGCGCAGCAAGAACCCCAGGAGGGGCAAAAGCCTCCCGCCCAGAGCGCCGTGACCGATGCCACGGCGGCGCCCGCGGCAGATGGGCCTCCCGCGAAGCCCGCGAACAGAGCGAAGCGCGTAATCACCAACGACGATATCAAGCCCTCACCCTACGCCGGCTTCGGAGGCCTTTTCTACACCAGCGCCGGATCGATCAACGATTGCAACGCCAGCTGTTTTGATCAAGTCCGCCAGTTCGCGCAGCCGGGCGCCGGGGAAGTTCCGAACTGGCGCGAGGCGGTCCTGCGACAACTCGATCTGGTAAGGTCAAACGGCGAGTGGCAGGCCTACCTTCACGAGCTGTACGACGCGCACAACAGGATTTGCCAGCTGACCTTTGACCAGGGCGATGAACTTCGCAGGTCCGGAAACACGCGCAACCTGGGGCCGCAAGAAATTGCCATTACCGAGAAATATGATGCGCAAATGAAAGCGGCGCAGGCGGACTTGTCGGCGGTCGTGGCGCGGCAATCCGCGGTGCAGAGGATTTTCGCCGACAAGCCATACGCCAACTCCTTCGCCACGGTTCAGGGTACGCGCATGCAGGGCGGGTTCTGCTCACAAGCGCGGGTGATCTACCTGCCATAGCACCCGTCGATTCTCCGAGGCAGAGGTCTGCATTCCCCGGCGTTGCGACGATTCTCCCGCGATAATCCAGCACCCTCCGCACATTCCCAAGGCGATAAATGCACTGGACCACTCGTTAGGATTGTGCGAGCGGGGGGCGCTCGATACCCGCGGGGCATGCAGGCAGGCGAACCACAGTAAGAACATGGCGCCGAGGAGAATTGCGGCCGGGCGATCCATGATTCCGGCCGCGATGCTGATGCCCGTGGCGATGAAGGCCACGCCCGTGAAATACGCCCAGAACAATGGCCCGGGAATCCACGCCGGTATGAGGCTAGCGATGAAACGCGGAATCAGGAGATGGCTGACGCCGAAAACTACCGAGGAAACCGCAAAGATATAGCGTCCCGATTGGAGGAAGCAGTCGAGGAAACCAGCTCGCGTCGCCAAACCTCCCCGGGCTGGCGCGAATGTCCGGGCAAGGGCGAGCGCCGCACCGCAGAAAGCCAAAACCTCGAACACCGTTGTGCGAATGCCGAGATCGAAGGGACGGGCGACCGCTTCGGGCACAGGAAAGGCCAAGGCACAGACGAGCAACAATATTCCCAAAAGCGTTGCTGCTTCCCGGGGGCGGAGGCGAAGCGCGATTCCCACGCCTGCGGCGATCAACGCTCCCCCTACGCCGTAGGCCAGCCCGGGAAGAGGGCGGAGAAAAGGGAGGGCGGGCACGACACCCTGCGCAAATCGCGCGCACACGACGTTTTCAACGCCGAGCGCGGTTACCGCCACCGCGAAGATCAACCGTCCCGCCGCCAGCATTTTGCCCACGGAGTCGCTCCTCCTAGAACCGTCCCGGTCGCATGAAGGTCACAGCCCAAACGTTTGGACGGGTATGCCGGCCAAAGGGTATCCCTACGGGTCATGGTCCTGACCGCGTAGACCGGGCGCTGCCCAAGCGTTAGGACAGCGTGCGCTTGTCGGGCAGCCGGGGGAAGCCTCCGCACTGTCGTCTTGGCATTTTCGGAGCCACAAAAAATATCGAAAGCTGTCGATTCTGCCGCTCCTTGTGCGACGTACTAGTGAGGCTTCGCGACAGGGCGATTTGAGGAGGCGGACATGAAGTCGAAGCACATTCTCTCTCGGAGGCGCAAAATATTCGCGAGCGCCGCTATTTTTGCCGCCGGCCTGTTTTTGCTGGTCGGCAATCTCAACGGAGCCACCGTGGCGCTCGGGTGTCCCGTCGCCGCCCGTGCCAAAGAAGTTCTCGAGACTGTGGCCCTCGGAGTGGCCTTGCAGATCTTGCAGGCTTGCATTCTGGATTTTCGGGGCTTGACGCTGGGCATCACCCAGGCGCTGTTCGGTCTCTGGTGTCTGCTCTTTGTTCTGGCCATCGCCGGGTTGTTGCGGGCGGCCTTTGCGAGTAAGGTCGGAAGCCAGCCCGCCCGGAGAGATTCTTTCGAAAATCGTTAGAGGGTCTGTCGATTTACCTTCCGCCCGTTCGACGCGTTAGTAGAGCGAGGGTTCCGGCGGCTCTCAGGAAGGCCGGCACCCCCCGATGCAAACTTCAGCCAAAAGGAGCATTTGCCATGCGCGTGATGGTAATCGTAAAAGCCAGCAAGGAATCCGAGGCCGGCATCCTGCCTGCTCCGGAATTGCTCGAAAAGATGGGAAAGTTCAACCAGGAGTTGATGCAAGCCGGCGTTTTTCTGGGGGCCGACGGGTTGAAGGCCAGTTCGAGCGGCAAACGCATAAAATTTTCCGGCCCGCAACGCACAGTCACGGATGGCCCCTTCACCGAGACCAAAGAACTCATTGCCGGCTACTGGCTCTGGCAGGTAAGGACCCTTGAAGAAGCCGTCGAGTGGCTCAAGCGCGCACCCTTTGATGGGGGAACCGAAGTAGAGCTCCGGCCGGTGTTCGAGATGGCGGATTTTGCGCAGCGCTTTGGTGCTGGCAGCTCCGCCGAAGCCCGCGGTCCGGCCAAGGAGTGAATGCTTTGCCGCGGGAAAGATTTCCGCCCCCGCGTGTCGATTTTCCGAGTCCCCGTTCGACGCGCTAGTGAGAGCCAAAGTTAGGCAAGCGCGGTGGTCGCACGGAATCCGCGATTTTCAGCCTAAGGAAGTTCGGCTTCGAAGAAGTTCAGCTCGAAATTCTAAAAACATGGAGACACAACGATGCGATTCATGATGCTGGTGAAACACGGGGAACTCTCGGGTCCTCGGCCAAAGGAACTGATGGACGCTATTGCGAAACTCTCGGAAGCAGCCGTCAATGCCAAGACCATGGTCATGGGCGGTGGCCTGGCTCCCATGGCTTTGACCACTCGCGTGCGCTTGTCCGCTGGAAAGGTGAGCGCCCTTGACGGGCCTTTCAGCGAGTCCAAGGAAGTTGTGGGCGGCTTTGCCATCATGGAGTTGCCTTCAAGACAGGCGGCCATCGACGGGGCACTGGAATTTATGGAGCTGCACCGCAAGCTTTGGCCGGGCTGGGAAGGCGAGACCGAAGTGCGCCAAATCTTCGGCCCGGAAGACCTTCCGCCAGGCAACAGCGGGGCATAGCCGTCCACTCGACGCGAGGCCCCGGAGGGTGAATCAGGGAGAACCGATCTGAACCGGCGACCCCTTTCGCCTTGCCAAGACAAAGGAGAGCGTGGTGTCATCGGTAGCTGTGTCCGCTACCGATACCCACCGCGCCATCGAAGCTGTCTGGCGAATCGAATCCGCCCGCATCATCGCCGGCCTCGCGCGAATGCTGCGCGATGTCGGCCTGGCCGAGGAACTCGCGCAAGACGCTCTCGTTGCCGCCCTCGAACAATGGCCAGGGTCCGGCGTCCCCGACAATCCCGGCGCATGGCTCATGGCCGCCGCAAAGCATCGCGCCATCGATCGCCTGCGCCGCAGCAAGCTGCTCGAACGCAAGCACGGTGAACTAAGTCGCGAACTCCAGGCCCAGCAGGAGCTGGCCGTGGCCGATCTGAACGAAGCAATCGACGATGACATCGGTGACGACCTCTTGCGCCTGGTGTTCACCGCTTGCCATCCCGTGCTTTCTCCGGAAGGCCGCGTCGCGCTTACGCTGCGCCTGCTGGGCGGCCTGACCACCGACGAAATCGCCCGCGCTTTTCTGGTCCCGGAACCAACCGTCGCGCAGCGCATCGTGCGCGCCAAACGCACGCTGGCCGAGGCTCGCATTCCCTTCGAGGTGCCCCGGGGAGACGACCGCGCCGCGCGCTTGTCCTCGGTGCTCGAAGTCATCTACCTGATATTCAACGAAGGCTACACCGCCACGGCCGGCGACGACTGGCTCCGCCCGACCCTTTGTGAAGACGCTTTGCGTCTTGGCCGCATTCTTGCGGAACTGGTTCCGAACGAGCCGGAAGTACACGGCCTTGTCGCGCTCATGGAGATTCAGGCTTCGCGGTCGCGCGCGCGCGTGGGGCCGTCCGGCGAGCCAATTCTCTTGCTCGAACAGGACCGCAGCCGCTGGGATCAACTGCTCATCCAGCGCGGACTGGCGGCTCTCGAGCGCTCCGAAAAACTCGCCAGTAGCCGCGGTGCGTACGCCCTGCAAGCCGCCGTCGCCGCCTGCCACGCGCGCGCCCGCACTCCGGGCGAGACCGACTGGCGGCGTATCGTCACACTCTATGAGGCGCTGGCGCAGCTCACTCCCTCTCCGGTTGTTGAGCTCAATCGCGCGGTAGCTCTGGGCATGGCGTTTGGCCCGGCCGTGGGTCTTGCACTGGTCGACTCCCTCGTCTCGGAGCCTTCGCTCAAGTCCTATCACTTGTTGCCCAGCGTCCGCGGTGACCTGCTCTTTAAGCTCGGACGTCTCGCCGAAGCCCAGACCGAGTTCGCGCGCGCCGCCTCGCTGACGCGCAATGCCCGCGAACGCGAATTCCTGCTCGAGCGCGCGCGCGCCTGCGCCTAGCGGCCCGCAGCAACCCGCGTCGCCCGAGCGAGTCGCGAAACCCAGAACCATCCCTTGCTCAGGCTCGCCGCGGCAATTAACATCGTTCTTTCAGACTCGATCCAGGAGGTGAAGCATGAAGCGATTTGGGGGAATGATGTTCTTGATGCTGGGCCTATCGCTCGGCGCGGAAACGTTGGCTGCGCAGGAATGGTCCCAGCCCTGGGCGCGCGCGCGAATCGAAAAATCTCCCCGCCATAGCGAGTGGGTCACCGTAAAACACGATGGCCGCAGCGTGGATACCCTGGTGGTGTACCCCGAGTCCAAAGACAAGCGTCCTGTCGTGCTGCTCATCCACGAAATTTTCGGGCTGAGCGACTGGGCCCAGGAACTTGCCGACGAAGTCGCCGCAGCGGGCTACATCGCCGTGGCGCCGGACCTGCTGAGCGGCATGGCCCCCAACGGCGGCCGCACGAAGGATTTCCCGACCGGCGTCACCGAAGCCGTCAGCAAGTTAAATCCCGATCAGGTCACCGCAGACCTCAACGCCGCCGCCGACTACGCCCTCAAGCTCCCAGCCGCGAGCGGCAAACTCTACGTCGCAGGCTTCTGCTGGGGCGGCGGAGAAACCTTCCGCTTCGCCACCAACCGCCCCGATCTTTCCGCGGCTTTCGTTTTCTACGGTCCCCCGCCCGCTGCGGACGCCATGTCCCGCATCAAGGCCCCGGTCTACGGCTTTTACGCCGGAAACGACGCCCGCATCGGCGCCACCGTTCCAGACGCGATCGCGGGGATGAAAGCCGCGGGCAAAATCTACCAACCCGTCACCTATGACGGCGCCGGCCACGGCTTCATGCGCGCCGGCGAAGCTCCCGACGCGAGCGACGCCAACAGGAAAGCTCGCGAGGACTCCTGGAAGCGCTGGAAAGCCCTCCTCGCGCAGTAGTCTTGCGAGGGAAAGAGAGCCGCCGCGAGCGGCCACTGCTCCCATTTTTTTGGAGCACCTCGGCCAGGCGGCGTCCGCACAATCTGTTCGACGCTGGAACTGTTGCTCGCCTTGAGTGTAGAATCCGTTTGCGTACCATACCGAACAAAGCCCGTCGATCAGTACTGCGACGCACATGCAATTTGCAGGCAAGCTAACGGAAGTGGATTTGAGCGGCGTGGCAAAAGATGCACGCTCAAAAATGCAATGGCGTGCGACGGCCCCGGCAGCCCTGCCCAAACTCCTATTTCAGTGGTGGGCAGTACTCATGGCCTTGGCGAGCATTGCCGCTGCCACGCTCGTCGGCGCCCTTTCCTTCGCTGGCTTTGGCGGGGCCAAGCTTCTCGGGAAGATTCGCCCCTTGGGCGTCGCGTATCAATATCTCTCCCGGGGTTACGACCGCTGCATCGAGCGGCTCGGCCAGAAGGTTCTGCGGGATCCCCGGGACGCTCCGGCATTGCGACTCATGGTCTCGCTCAGCCTCACGGCCGTGCCAATTTTCATTACCCAGCTCGTTTTAGGCCGTCCTCGCCTCCTGCTGGCCATCGCGTTCTATCTTTCCCTGTACGGTTTCAAGGCCCAGCGGTCGGTGCGCATGTTCAGCGCTAAGCACCTTGAGGCCCACCGCCCCCACGGGTACTTCGCGGAGAAATACGCCAGGGTTTTTGGCCGCTACGTCGAATTTTTTCTTGGATATCTGTATGGGGACCTTCCAGAACTGGGTCGCACGGTTCACGTTCGCCTGCACCATAAGGAAAATGGCGGACCCGACGACAACGCGGCATCGAGCGGCTACGATCGCACCCGTCCGCTCGATTTCCTTTGGTACCTTGCCGACAACGTTTGGACCGTTCTCGGGCTGGCGCCCTATGCCTACTTTAGGGCGCAAGGCGACGACAAGAACCGCAGGCGGCTGCTATGGGGCATGGCGCGGTATTACGTTTATTTCGCAGCGGTCTTTATTTACGACTGGAGAATCGGGATCGTGTACGTGCTGGTTCCCCTTCTGTGCATGAACTTCATCATGGCCCTCACCTCCTGGGTTCAGCACGCCTTTTGCGATCCGGAATCTCCCGAGGATTATTTTGCAAACACCGTGACCATCGTTGACGACGTGAACTTCATGAACGAGGGATACCACCTCTGTCATCACCACCGCTCTGGCCTGCACTGGACCGAGATGCCGGTCCACCTCGAGCGCATCCGCGACAAGATGCGGGCGGCGGGGTCCTTGGTTTTTCGGGACCTGGATTTTATGGAACTTTTCGTCGAGCTGACCGTCCTTCGCCGAATGGATGTGCTTGCCGAGAAGCTTGTTCCCTGGGAGCCCATGAACCATGAAGAGCGGCTGGCTCTCCTGGCCAAGAGAACCAAACCTGCGAGCCCCGTTTCGGCCTGAGGCCGCACTTGTGAAGGTCTGCCACAGGAGGCAGGAGGGCCGGCTCGCGCCCGGGCTTGGCATCTTTGACGCGCTACGCTTCCCGTTCCCCGACGTCGCTACGCGGGCAGGCGATTGAACACATCGGCCAAAGCATGCAAGCGGCTCGCGTCCGACGCGGTCCTGGCCGTCGCAGCGCTTTCCTCAAGAGCCGGCGCCATGCGCTTCAGCTTCGCCACCTTGCCTTTGCTCATGTGCGAACTCTCCGCGTTTTCTATGGCCTTCCGCAGGATCGCGATTCGCGGCGCCGGCAGGGCCTGCGACCGGGACAACTGGTCGAGGTAGGCCTTGGCTACCACGAGCTGCGCGGGCCAGACGATTTTTTGCTGGTTCTGCACATTCAGTTCATCCACCTCTACCGTCTTGGCCGCGTCGATTTCATTCTGCGTCAGAAACTTTGTCGGCGTCAGTTCAAAAACGTCCAGGCCGCGCGCAATCTCGGAACCGTAAATGTCGCCGTTGTACCAATACGCCGACCAGTAACCGCCGAGCACCAGCATTTTCGGATCGATGGGTCCCCGGTCGAAGTAGGCAATCTCGAATGGCTGCGCCGGGTCGGTGAAGTCCATCACGGAAATCCCACCCTGATACCAGGCTTGCACCTCGATATCGCGTCCCGGCACCGGAATCAGCGAACCGTTGTGCGCCACGCAGTTCTCAGTGTCGCCCTGCGCGGCCGGCAGCTTGTAGTAGTTCGCAAAACTCAGCTTGTAGTCCTTTACGCGGAAGATCGCATCCGCTCCCCACTTGTTGGGGTCGTTCGGACGGCACCGCGCGCCCAGTCCGCCGCCCCACTCATCCGTGAAAACCACTTTGCTCCCGTCGTTTGAGAACGAAGCCGAGTGCCAGTAGGAATAGTTCGGATCATTCACGGCGTCGACGCGCTTCGGGTGGACCGGATCCTTGATGTCCAACAAAATTCCGTTCCCGGAGCAGGCTCCCGCCGCCAGGCCGATCGCCGAGTACACCGTAATGTCGTGGCACTGGTCGGTGTCTGCGGGTTTCTCCGCGCCCTTCTTGCCATGCGTGCCGCCGTTGTTCAGGCCGTTCATGGCCCCGCTCCGCGCATCCATGAACACCCGCGGGCTGTTCACGATTTTCGCATCCTGCGGCGCCGCCAGTGGCACCTTGATGATATCGATGCGAAACAGCGCGGTATTGGGATCCTTGTCCGGTTTTTCACCGGAACACCCGGCCAGTTCTTCCGGCTGCCGCACAAATGATGTGCCCGACACGTAGATATAAGCGTCGTCTTTATCGTTCGGATCCACCACCAGCGTGTGCGTGTGCGATCCGCGACACGTTTGCACCGCGGCCACCTGCTTGGGGTTCTTGATATCGGAGATGTCGAAGATCCTCACGCCGCGGAAACGCTCCTTCTGGGTCGCGGGCACGCGATGCTTCTTCTCTTTTTCCTCGGCTGCGCTCAGCGGCGGCTCCGGCGGAAACCCCTGCGTCCCGCAATCGAGCCGCCCGTTAGGCATTTCCACGGACATAAACATCAGATTTTTGTATACCGACACATCCCCCTGCCCCCCAGGACACACCATGGTGGTCAGCAACGTAGTGTTGGCGGGATCGGAAATGTCGTAAATGCTCATGCCGTAGAAGTTTCCTTGGAACAGATGGTGGCCCTCGAACGCGAAGTCGGAATTCGCGAACGCCAGCTGCGCGATCACCAAATGCATCGGCTTCGGAAGCTTGGAGGTGTTGCTGAGACCCAGCTGGCCGATCATCCTTTCGACCTTGGGATCATCGGGATCGTTGGCCCCCAGCTGAAATGCGTCGGGTTTCTTCAGCAGCACCAGGTGCCTGATGCCCATCGATGTTTCACCCGCGTCATACAGCCCCGGGGTCAGCTTCGCGCGCGGGTCGCTGGCGTCTGAACCCTGCATCCCCGGTGGCAGCGCTGGAGCGGGCTCGGGAGCAAAGGGATTTTTTTCTTCCTCCTGGGGTTCCTGTGCAGCTTCCTGCGGCGGTGCTTGGGTTGTAGCCGGCTGCGTCGCGGGAGGCGGTGTTGCGGGAGGTTGAGCTGCAGGTGCCTGCGCCGCCATCCGGCTCGCTCCGAAACAGAAAATCAGCGCCGCCGCCGTCATGCGAAGCGCAACATTGGACACTCGGTTCATCGTTTCTCCTCTGATGATTTTTTCTCCAACATCCCCTGCATAATCCGGATCTCCGCGCGCTGCGTATTGTCCGCATCCGTCGCGAAGTTGAACAGGTCGGCATCCTGCCCCGCGCCGGCCGTATCAAATAAATCCTTCACCATGATCAGCGCCCCGTTGTGGTGCTGAATCATCCCGGTCAAAAATAAACGGTCGAACTCGGCGCCTTTCGCCTTCCGCAGCGCTTCCATCTGCGCCGGCGTAAGCATGCCGGGCATAAGCGCCATGGCTTTGTCTGGCATACCCATCTTGGACATATCCATTTTCGGTGTTGCCGGCGCGGGCATGGACAGCGGCTCTCCCCGCACCGCGAGCCAGCGCCGCATAAATTTGATTTCGTCAGATTGCGAGCTGCTGATGCGCGCCCCGAGCGACCGCAACTCCTGGTTCTCCGTATGCGACGCAAGCAGCGCGGTCATCAGAACCGCCTGGGAGTGGTGCATGATCATCCCCTGCATGAACTCGACATCGGCCGGCGAGCGCGGCGGCAGGGTACCCTTGGTCGAAGGCGGCAGCGCCCGGCTCGGTTCACCCGGTGCGCCCGGCTGCACGACAACCGGCGCGGAATGCTCAACCTGCTGGGTGCGGGCAATGGCAGAGAAAAAACCTGTTCCCAGGCTCGCGGCCAGCAGCACGCCCCTGAGCGCGGCGCAAATTCTTGCAGCGCCGCGCCCGCATCGAGCAAGGCCGGATCTCCGCTTGGCGGCATGGCTAGACATTTTCAGTGTGCTCGCGGCAATATACGAACGGCGAAACGCCAAACGGAGAGATGCGCCCTTCAAGACATGCAGGCGCGGCCTTCCCCGGTGCGCTTCGACCCGTTTGGGTTCGTGAAGTAAGGCGGTCCGAGGCTCGGACCAAGCTGCGCTGCAGAACCAAACCGGACGCAACAGGCATGAGTTCGGATTGGGCGTTTTCCCCGGACCTTCTAACCCTAAGTTCCAGCCCGACGCGCGCGCCCGCCGCAAAAGCATTCCGACGAATCGCGCCGAGGTCGCAGCATAGACAAAAATGCAGGCGATAGCAACGCCCCGGAAAAAACCGCCGCCCGGCTCATCGCGAATGGCGCGGAAGAAATCAACCAGGCCAGCGCGTTGGTTACGTTCGCGCGCTCGTCTCAAGTAGACTTACTGCGCATGCTTACCGCTATAACTCGGGCCGTCAGTCCGGCGTTTGTCGATTGCCAATTGTCTTTCATGGCCCGTCAGCCCATCGATTTGAAAATAGCCGAGGCCCAGCACCGCGCCTACGAAACGGTTCTTGGAAAATTGGGAGCCCGGGTGATTTCCTTGCCCGCCGAGCCGGATCTGCCGGACTCCATGTTCGTCGAAGACCCCGCCATCGTTCTCGACGAGCTCGCTGTGGTTATGCCGCTCGGCACCGAATCGCGCCGTCGTGAATCCCAATCCATCGCGCGAGCCTTGGCGCCGTATCGCCCGCTCGCCGCCATCGAGCTCCCGGGCACCATGGAAGGCGGCGATATTCTACCGGTAGGCCGCATCCTCTACGCCGGTCTTTCCCGCCGCACCAATGGAGAAGGCATTCGCCAGCTTAAAGCGTTGCTCAAACCTTTCGACTACCAGGTAATTGCCGTGCCGGTCAGAGGATGTCTGCACCTGAAATCCGCGGTCACACTGATTGGTGCCCACACTCTGCTCGCCAACCGCTCGTGGTTCGACAGTTCTCTTTTGCTCGGCTATCAATGGATCGAAGTCGCTCCCGAGGAACCGCACGCTGCCAACGCGCTGGCCGTCGGCACGCAGGTTATCTTTCCGGAATCGTTCCCGGGCACGCGGACCCGCATCGAAGCGGCCGGCTTCAGTATCGTTCCCATCGACATCTCCGAACTGCAGAAAGCGGAGTCGGGTTTAACCTGCTCGAGCCTCCTGTTTGATGCTCCGGTCTGAAACGGGCGAAAACGCTTCTTGAGCACGGATACCTTGACCTCCCCGGGAAACAGCACGCGGGCAGATCCGGGACTTTAACGGCGATTTCCTCAACCCGACAGCCGCCCTTTAACTCTTTATAGATCAGCATTTTGTCGAAATAAGCGGGGGTGCTAAGAACGAGACGGCGGTTACCCTTTTGGACACGCAGTTCCTCGGCCGCGAAATATTCACTTCTCCTCGATTGGCCCTTGTGGTACCTTTCTCGCTGGAATGATGTCTCTCTCCACTAAGCGAATGACCACCCCGTCGTCGACCTCGACCACGTCGATTAGCATTACGACTACGTCGACTATCACTACGTCGACTACCTTCGCTTCCGGTGCGTGGAGAAACTAGCAAGCTAAGAAAAGTTTCCAACCCACCGCCAGAAGCGACCCAGGCGGTGGGTTTTTTCGTTTCAGCCCACCTCCTAAGGCGCTCCGGCGGAACAACCCAGGAGCAGTCATGACTTCCGAGAACGTGCAAGCCGACGAAATAAACCAATCTGAAGGCCAGCAAGCGGCCAATAACTTCGCGGCGCAAGCGCGCGCGGAGGAATCGCTCACCGAGTTGAAGTCGCGCGCCGCAGGTGGCGACGAGGTCATTGCTTTCAAGTTCGGCGGCACTTCATTGCTCGGCGCCGACCGCATGCTGCACGCCGCGCAAATCGTTCGTTCCTCGGCGCAAACTTCCAGCGTGGTTGTGATTGTTTCCGCCATGAAGGGCGTCACCGATCGTCTGCTGGCCATCGGCAGCGCGCTCGTCAGCGGCCAGGCCACGGCGGCCCGGGCGGAAGCCGATGGCGTGGTCAGTACCCACCTCGCCGTACTCAACGATCTGCGGCTCGAGGAGGACGATGATCTCCGCGTGCGCCGCGAGATACAGGCCCTCGGCCGCGACCTCTCGCACGACGTGAGCAATAACTTGCGGCCCCTCGCGGTTTCCGAGTTGCTCGATCGCCTGGCTTCCTACGGCGAACGTCTGAGCGCCCGCCTTTTCGCCGCAGCTCTGGAGAAATCCGATGTGGCCGCAGTTCCCGTCACCTCCAGCGACTTTGTGCGCACCTGCGAGACGTTTCGTGACGCGCGCCCGGATCTGCTCGAAACTCGCCAGCGCGGGCGCGAGGTTCTTCTTCCGCTGCTGGCCGATGGTCTTGTCCCGGTGGTCACCGGTTTTATAGGGGCTGCGCCCGACGGCCGCATCACCACCCTGGGCCGCAACAGCTCCGATTTTTCCGGCGCCATCATCGCGCACGTCGTAGACGCCGACGAACTCGTCATCTGGACCGACGTTGACGGCATCTTCACCGCCAACCCGCGCGAAAACCAGGAAGCGCGCTTGTTGCACGAGATGAGCTATGAGGAAGCGCACGCGCTGGCCAAGAGCGGCGCAAAAGTTTTGCATGCCAAGGTTCTGCCGCTCGCCGCCGAAACCGACATGGTTGTCTGGGTGCGCAACACGTTTAATCCCGCCGGCCGTGGCACTCGCATCGGGCCTCCGCTCGAGGCATCCTCTCTTGCCGACGACGGGGGGAAGCAATGAGCGCGCAGGGCAGCGATCATGCCGCGCAGTTTCGCCCCGTGACCGCAAACGGGAAAAAGTTTAGAGCCGGCGTCCTTGGCGCCACAGGTCTGGTGGGCCAGCGCCTCGTAAATCTTCTGGCCAATCATCCCTGGTTTGAGCTGAGCGAAGTGGCCGCCTCGGAACGCTCCGCGACCAAGCGTTACGGCGACGCGGTGCGCTGGCATCTCGACAATCCTATTCCCGAGCGCGCCCGGGAACTGGTGGTCAAACCGCTTGCGCCCACCCTTGATTGCGATTTTGTCTTTTCCGCGCTGGATTCCAGTGTCGCCGGTCCCGCCGAAGAAGAATTTGCCCGCGCCGGCTATCCCGTGGTGAGCAATTCCAAGAACCACCGCATGGCCGGCGACGTGCCCCTGCTCGTTCCGGAAGTCAACGCTGCGCACCTTGAGGCCATCCCTCTGCAGCAAAAAAATCGCGGCTACAGCAGCGGCTTCATCGTCACCAATCCCAATTGTTCGACCGCAGGATTGGTCCTGGTTCTCAAACCGCTCGCCGACGCTTTCGGACTCGAAAAAGTTTTCGTCGTTACCATGCAGGCCATCTCCGGCGCGGGCTATCCCGGAGTCGCGTCTCTGGACATTCAGGGCAACGTAATTCCCTTCATCAGCGGCGAAGAAGAAAAGATGGAAAGCGAGCCGCAAAAACTCCTGGGCAAGTGGGACGGCAAGCGGTTTATCGACGCCGGTCTCGGACTAAGCGCGCACTGTAACCGCGTGCCCGTAGCGGACGGGCACATGGAATGCGTCAGCCTGTCGCTGAAAAAAGTCGCCTCGCTCCACGAAGTTCGCGAAGCCTTGCGCAGCTTTGAAGTGGACGCCGCGCTCGCGGCGCTGCCTTCCGCGATTCGTCATCCGGTAGTCGTGCTCGATGAAGAAGCCCGCCCGCAACCGCGCCGCGACGTCCACACCGGTGGCGGCATGGCCTCGGTCGTTGGCCGCGTGCGGGAATGCCCCATTCTGGACGTCAAGCTGACGCTGCTGTCGCACAATCTAGTGCGCGGCGCCGCCGGCGCTGCCATGCTCAACGCCGAACTCCTCGCCGCGAAGGGTTTTTTCCATCGCCGCGTCAACGCCAGCAAGGAGACGCAAATCGCCGAGCCGGTCAGCAGCTAACGCGTTTCCTCCGGTTGCCCAGGGACCCGCAGAAATGTCCAGGTTCAGGGAAACACTCACACCACGCTAACGGCAAAATCACGCCCGTCAGCATACTGTTCGAGCAGCGCAATCATCCGCTGCATCCACGTTTGCAGCGTCTCGCGTCCTCCAAACGAAACGATAATCGCCAGCACGCGCGTGGTCTCCGCCGTGACCATGGTCCGCTCGGAATCGCTCGTCGCGCTGCCGTGCGGCCCCTCAGCATCCGCAAAGAGCGGCAAACTTTCCAGGTTCAAATCATATTTCCCGATGCCCTTGTATGTTTCTCCTGCCCGCCCTGCGCGAAACACCACGTCCCCTTTGACGTGCGCCAAATCGTAGAGCCCGATCGGCAAGCGGCTTTCAAGCGACACGAGATTAATCACATCCACGACGGCATTGATCTGCGGCAAACCCTTCCCCGAAATCACGCGGCGCAGCAGGGCCTCGGCCGACCCGCGATAGCGCGCCGGATCTTTCCCGAGCGCTTTATAGCCGCGCCGCGTAGCCATAATCGGCGCCGATTCCAGTACCGCCTTGGGCTCCGGCAATCCGGCAATGTTCTCTGCCGAGGTGGCAAGCTCCGCCGTCAGCGCGTTCGGCGAGGCGTGCGCCTCTACCAGGCCGGTTACGCACCCGAGCGCCACCCGTGCACATTTCTCCCGCAGGGCCTCGTCAATGGTCACCATCGTCAATGCGTCACCCACAGTCAATCGTCCCTCACAAAGGTCCCCTCGTGCTAAAATCATACCTGCGGTAGGCCCGTAGCTCAGTTGGTTAGAGCGCTACCTTGACACGGTAGAGGTCTGGAGTTCGAGTCTCCACGGGCCTACCATTTGCTTTCAACGGTTTGCCGGGATTTTCCGAAAAACCTCTGGCCCACAATACAGCCCACATCTTTACTGCACCAGCTGTGTCTGCATCCCGAGCGCCTCAAGGAACTGCCCCTGCGGTGCTGAGCTTCGCCATGGCCTTTCCGAACGGCCGGAAATCGTTGACCATCGTCTGATCTGATAGCGATGGGGATGTTCGGCTTGTAATAGAGGATGGAATCGGCACGCTTCGCCTTGCCCCGCGTTACGAGCTTTCTGCGAACGATGATGCGCCAGGACAGGATGCAAGGGAAGGAAACCGTCCGATGCTTCTGTCTTGGTGTCACCATCCTGGCTGTTTGACCAGCGTTTCGAAACCCGGATACGCTCCTTTAGCCACAGGATGTCGACCCAGCGCAGCGCCAGAATCTCCGATGAACGGAGTGCAGTCGCTGCGCAGGCGAGCACCAGCGCGTGATGAAGAATTCCACCTCGCACTCCGGAGTCGTGCATCCGGACGTACTGCTGTTCTTGACTTTGGTGGCCGACGCGTCACAATGGGGGTCCCTTCTGAAATCGTTCCCTGGGCAGCCGATTTCCCTCTTCAGTGAATAGCCAGGCAGCCCGAAAACCAAAGCGCGAGCTACCAAAATAGGAGCGAAGCGGTTGCGTCTGGTGCGCAAACCGTACGTGTGATATTTCAAATGTCCGGTAAACACAGCGGGGATCAGCGCCGTCACGAACTAATATCCGGGCATCAGGTCGCGCATCGATCTGAGCGGGGGCCGTCATCTGGCGAACAGCGGAGGAGGGGCAGCGATGGCCTCCACAAAAAAGTGCTGCTCGTGGCGATCTTCATAACGGTATTCCTGCTCTCGGACGGTTCATCGACAGCTTCGCTGACATGGGAGGGTTCGCCAGCCTGGTATCTGCCCGTGGGGCTGAGCCTCGCGCTGATGTTGTGTGGGGGAATCCGATATTTGCCTTTGATATTCGTTTCCAGCGTGATCGCGGCCGTGGTGAACTACCACCGGCCGCTTTTTTCTTGGTGCGGACTCCCGGGGTCGACAATGCTTTACCTCCCCTACATGGCTGCTGCGGTCTTACTCCGGGGACGATGGCGATTGGATCTGAAGCTCGGCACGCTGGGCGACGTGCGGCGATTTGTCCTGGTTTGTTTGACCGCGGCGGTCGGCAGCGCAATCGGCGGAATGCTGACGCTGCTCGGAGATGGCTTCATCAAGAGGTCCGAGAGTTTCAAGACGATGGTAGATTGGTGGGTCAGCGACGCGGTTGCGGTTATTAGCTTTACTCCTTTTCTACTGATCTATGTAGCTCCCCTGGTGAGCTCCTGGCTAAAATCCGAGGCCGACATTCACCAATGGGTGGCCAGGTGGCGTCACGTTTCCAGAACTCAGATCCTGGAGACAGCCGCGCAAACAGTGTCTGTTCTAGCGGCCATTTGGCTGGTGTTTGGTTTTGAACCAGCAACTCCTTATCAGCCTCTCTATCTCCTTTTCATTCCGGTCATTTGGGTTACCGTCCGGCACGGCTTGCCAGGAGCGGCGCTCACCACGTTCGGCGTAAACGCCGGAATGATGTTCGCAGCCTGGAGCACACACGCACACAAAGAGGCACGCGCTCCTGTACAACTCGCCCTGCTGGCGCTTGGGCTGACCGGTCTTTGCCTAGGAGCAATGGTCACCGAACGGCGGCACGCAGAAGTCGAGTTGGCCAAGCGGGCGCGCCTGGAGAGTTTTGCCGCTGAAGTCGGGGCGGCGTTGACGCGAGGTCGCAGTTTGCAGGAAGGTTTGAAGCTGAGCGTCGAGGGATTCGTGCGTTACCTCGATCTAGCTTCCGCTGACGTTTGGTGTTTCAACGATTCGACCAAGGTTCTGGAGCTCGAAGCGAGCGCGGGAACCGATGTTCCCATTGCCAGCGAGGCGACAGGGGCACTGAAGATCGGGCGAATCGCACAGGAACGTAAACTTTATTGCACGAGCGACGTTTTGCATGACGTCATGCCCCTGGACAGGCAACGGGATCGAGAGGAGAAAATGGTTGCTTTTGCCGGCCAGCCTTTGATCATCGACGATCAGGTGGTCGGCGTGGTCGCCACGGTCGCTCTCCAGCCGTTCGGGGAGGATACACTCAGATCTATCGCCACGGTCGCGGAGAGTATGGGCCAGTTTATTGTCCGGATAAAGGCGGAAGGAGAGTTGCGCAGGGCTAAAGAAGTCGCCGAAGGTGCCAACCGGGCGAAGAGCGAGTTTCTCGCCAACATGAGTCACGAAATACGAACTCCCCTAAACGGAGTGATTGGTATGACCGAGCTGGCTCTCGACACCGAGCTCAGCTTGGAGCAACGCGAGTACCTCGAGACTGTCAAGATGTCGTCCGACGCGCTGCTCATGGTGATCAACGACATTCTCGATTTCTCGAAGATCGAGGCGGGCAAGATCGATTTGGAAACATTGGATTTCAACTTGCGGGATTCTGTGGAAGCAACGCTCAAGACGCTTGCGCTGCGCTGCGATGAAAAGGGGCTAGAACTTCTTTGCGAGATTGCGCGCGACGTACCGGAAATCGTGCAAGGCGATTCCAGCAGGCTAGGCCAGATTCTCGTCAACCTGCTGGGCAATGCGATCAAGTTCACTTCTGAAGGTGAAATAGGGCTGAAGGTTGAGCTGCGAGCCGAAGACGGCGACAATCGCCTCCTGCATTTCATAGTATCCGATACCGGGATCGGTATCCCTCCGGAAAAGCAGAAACTCATATTCGATCCTTTCTCTCAGGCGGACACATCCACAACTCGCAAATATGGCGGGACGGGCCTGGGACTGACCATCTCCTCGCGCCTGGTCGCCATGATGGGGGGCAATATCTGGCTCGAAAGCCAGCTCGGCCAAGGAACGCAATTCCACTTCACGGCGCAGTTCCACAACTCCGAAAATAAAGTGCCCATTGGAACTATGGTATCGCCGGAGATTCTAAGAGGTGTCAAAGTTCTGGTCGTGGACGACAATCGCACGAACCGCCGAATCCTCGAGGGCATGTTCGGGCGCTGGGAGATGAAAGCGAAGTCCGTGGCAGACGGAGAAGAGGCTCTAACGGAGTTGGCTGCTGCCCGGGAGGCCGCAGAACCGTATGCATTGATTCTCATCGACGTGCATATGCCGGGGATGGGCGGGCTCACACTTGTCGAGCGAATCCGGCAGAGGTCCGAATTATCCACGGCAACGATCGTGATGCTCACTTCGGCGAGATACCGCGAAGACGCCGAACGTTGCAAGGAGTTGGGTGTCACTTCCTATTTGTTGAAACCGATCCGCCAGTCGGAATTGCGCGAGACGATCACCCTCATTCTTGGCGCCCGCGAACAAAAGGGCGCGATTCCACTCGCAGCGAGTTACTGCCTGGGAGACGCACAAGATCCCACGAAGGCCCTGCGCATACTGCTTGCGGAAGACAATCTGGTAAACCAACGATTGGCTACGCGTCTTCTGGAGAAACGCGGCCACCGGGTCGTGGTTGCTGCCAACGGCCGCGAAGCTCTTGAAGCGCTGGAGAAGGAAAGCTATGACCTAGTCCTAATGGACTTACAAATGCCGGAAATGGACGGACTCGAAGCCATCGCAAGGATTCGAGAAATAGAAGTCCGCACCGGCAGACATCAGCCCGTGGTTGCTTTGACTGCCCACGCCATGAAGGGAGATATGGAGCGCGGCCTGTCTGCTGGAATGGATGGTTATCTGACCAAACCCATCCGCCCGCAAGAGCTCGACGAGGTCCTCGATAAGTGCGCAGGTAAGGCGACGGCAACGCGCACTCTTCCAGATTGAACAGAACTTTGTCTTTTGGGCTCTGAGCAGGAATTCGTAGAGATGCAATAAAAGAGCGGGTTTCCGTCGTTAGGGTGGTTCGGCTAAACTCGGCGGAATGGGCGACAACGAATTCACGAAAATCCTGGGATGGCCGGGCTACCGAGTCTACCGGCATGAAATCAATGAAGGCACCAAGAGCCTGCGTTTATGGGTGCGGCGCAAGCGGGGCAACCGGAAACTGATCTGTTCGGGATGCGGACGAAGGTTTAGCGATGCGCATGATAGCAATGAGCGCGAGGTGCGCGACCTACCGTGGGGCGAATATCGCACCACGGTGATCATCGAAGTGTATCGGGTGTGCTGTCCGGAGTGCGGGGTGCGGATCGAGAAAGTGCCACAACTGCCGAGCAAAGCGCCTCGCCCGCGCATTTTTTGTCCGCACACTTCTCCCCCAGCTTCTGCGATTTTCCGCAGGTAGGACACTGGATGGCTCTGGTTAAATTTCGCCACGCCGTCCTAAAACTTGTTTGGTGTCTGGTAGGATCAACATGCCCGTTTTCGCGGGCCGGGAAGACGTGGTGCTGGCCGTCGATCCCCTCGAAAGCTTTGGCGCGTTCCCGCAGGTGCAAGATAAGTTCGTTGGCTCCAACATTCATGAGGATCGATCGTTGTCCGGCGTCTGTTTTGCCGGTTCGGACTAGGATCGTCCGATTGAAAAAGTCTATGTCCCGCCACTGGAGCCGCACGCGCCAGACCGCGACTTCAGAACCGAGAGAATTTGTGCCACCGGCAAAATTACGGAGTATCGCGGTATCCCAGAAATAATCGCGACGGAGCCCAGTCAGATCAAGATTGAGGGGAAAGTAAGTCGTGGTTGTGCGCCTCAAACCTCGTCTTAGTCGGCACACGCGGATTATCCCGCCGCTCCTCTTGCACAGAAAGTTTTTCGATTCTCCTTGACACCCACGTCCGCAAGGAACAGCATCATTTCGAGATTTCGCCATTTAAGGCGAGACTCCCGCTTCTCAGTCCATACGCAGTTTCTTTATAAGGACAAGCCCCGCATCGAGCGCCAACAGGGCAGAACCTATTAGGTTCTTTTTACTCCCTCGCGCGGGGCCCTACCTCCTGTCCGACGTACAGGTTTTCACACCCAAGACGCCAGCGGCCTTAGGCCAGATCGCTGAAGCCCCACTCGCTGCACGCGACGTGGAAGTTCGTGCTTTTCAAAAGGAGTAACACCATGTCTGATCAAAATAAAACTATCGTCCGTCGTCTGTTTGAAGAACTTTGGAACAAGGGCAATCTGTCGCTGGCAGACCAGCTCTTCACCCCGAACTACACTCATCATGACTCTTCGTCGCCCGATTTTGGGAACGGCCCCGAGAGTGAACGGAAGAGAGCAACCCTCTACCGCAACGCTTTCCCCGACATTCGATTCACAGTCGAGGACATCACCGCCGAAGGCGAAACTGTCGTGGCCCGTTGGTCCTGCCACGGTACCCATAAAGGCGATCTCAACGGCGTTGCCCCCACAGGAAAGCAGTTCACCATATCTGGAGTCACCATCGCTCGCTTCGTGAACGGAAAGTTGTCGGAAGGCTATGTCAACTGGGACGCTCTGGGCCTTATGCAACAGCTCGGCGTCGTCCCCGAGCTCGCCAGACCTAGAGCCGTTGCAGCGAAGCCTTAGAGACCCAGGACTTTCCTAAGTTTCTCGCGGGAGCGGGCTTCAACCCGCTCCCATTTGTTCTGCAATGGGTCCCCGGGTTCCACTCCAAACCGGCGGCGGTTACTTGCCTGCGTACCCGGCTTACCGGGCAGCGCTTAATGATCGTGCCAGTCCGGGCTGGTCAATTCCATCCGCCAGATGGGGCCACTGCCATACAGCGGACCCTCTGATTTGGCGAAGGACGGGGCATCGCCGCCGATAATCCAGATGTGGGTGTCCTGGGGCTGCTTGCCGACAAGCGGCGCCACCACTCCGGCGAGGCCTCCGATATCGACTTTTAGGACATAACGCGTAGCTTTGTGGGAGGAGCCTCCGGCCGAGACCGACTCCTCGCCTTCGGGAGAGATCAAGAGCTTCACGAGCCGGGGTTTTGGCGCGGCTGCGACCATTGAAAGTGTCGTCAGAGGAACGTCGGGCCGGATGTTCTTCAGCAGCGTAAGAATCATGCCGTTGGAGACGTCGGACGGAAGTTTGAGCCGGTCGGTCACGGTTTTCTCTTTGCCGTCTTTGTCCGTATAACGGACCGTGACCTGGCCCGTTAGACCGTTCACCGCGACATCCATCGGTGGTTTGAATGCGGGGCCCCTTTGGATCTGGTGATCGCTTATGAGCCGGAACATATGGCGCTGAGAAAAGACGACGGTTTCTTCATTTATCGAGCCGTCCTTGAAGCGGAGAACTGTGTGGTTAGTTACGTGATCGCCACGGGCGAACTGCGTCGAATCACCCTCGGCGAGGATGTTGCCTTCGAGCGTGCGCAGCACAAGGAACCCGCGGACCACGCCCTCCGTGTATTGCACCGTAACCGGCGACTGCGCCAGTACTGGGGAAAGGAGCGAAAGGGCCCACGTTAGCAAGACGATCAGCGCCAAGGACCGGATACGTTTTACCATCAGAGCATCATACCCTCACTGCAAGTGGTAAGAAGCGAGTTTGTCAACTCCCGATTAGCACGCGAAACCGGACAACTCCTTTTCGGCCAAAATCCCAATTGACCGGTTTACGGCGTTTACCAGGCGTAGAGTAAGTTTGAGATAGTTCACTCTAGCCTCTTGGCGTCGTTGTTGATGCGAAAACGAATGTGTGTCCAGCCAAACCGTAGCTATCGATTTGACGGCGACGCTTCCTCAAGTGTCCCAGCCAGTTCGCTCGCAACCGGCGGTATCAACACTGCGCTGTCTACCACGATTTTCGTCGCTGAGACGTCTCGTTTATATAGTTTTCTGTTCGCATTTTCGTCGATCACAAGTCTGGTTCCCGTCAGCGAAATCCCAACGAACGACCCTTTGGTCCGCCCTTAACTCAAAACGTCAGCTTTGGGTGGCGCGACCCTTACAGTGGGAGAATTCTTCCTTGCGATCGGTCCTGCGGCCGCGGAAGCATCAGAACCTTCCCCGAGCGTTACCGTCCCTGCCACGACCGTCGCGGCTATGCGGGAATTCATGAGTATGATTACAAGATCTTCAGCCGCAGTCTCAGCTACAAATCCTACGCCCAAAGCGATCGTGCAGATCAAGGCCAAGCATCGGGCCGCGCATAACCACCGAGAACTAACCACACTGATCGGCTCGCTCTCGGCTGGGAGTACGCTGTCGAACATAGGTTCCTCCCGTTTGAATAAGAGTGACAATCGAACTGCGCAGATGCGGACCTCGGGAGAGGTACTTTTTCGAGGGTCGCTTGATGAACCGGCTGACTAAACACCTTCCGACCGTTCGGGCGTTTTAGAAGCTGTTGATTGCGGCTATTTCTGTATCGTAGACATCGAAGACAGTAAGTATCTTGGTCATTTGCATCACTTCGTGGAACTTTCCGTCCAGACGGCAGAGACGAATGGACGCGCTCTTGTTCTTGGCGCTGAAATGCGCGGCCACCAAAGTGCCGAGGCCAGCGCTGTCGATATAGTTGATATCCGCCATATTCAGGACGATCTTCTTCTTTCCCTCGGCGGTCAGGCTCTTCAGTTTCTCCCGGAAAAAATGGCTCTCCTCACCCAGCACAATACGACCGTCGAGAGTTAAGACAAACACTCCGTTTACTTCCTTCTCCATCATTCTTAAAATCATATTAAATCCTCAACGCGCTGCATGGTACGGTTCTCCATCTCGCCGGTCAAGGTTTTTGAATACTCCGCGACGAGACGGTCCCAAATCAGATCCCGTTAGCTGAGCGCCGAATTCGAGTCGAATCCGAGCTCGTTGCGAATAGCCGCAGCGAGCGCCTCTTCCTTCGCCATTATTTTTTCCATGCTTGGACCATACGTCTCAGCCGAAATCATTTCATACGCCCAAATGGCGTTCAGCATCTTGTGATACCCCTCTCTGACCTCTTCGAGATGCGCTTGGACTTTCGAAGAAAAAACCAAACGAGACACCTCGCCCAACTGCCAGTAGATCGCTAGGTGTTCCAGCATTTCGCCCTGGGCCTTCACAAGCTCGTCCTTTGCTTCTTTCTCCTGTTCCTTAGTAACTTTCTTCTTCTCGTCCGCGATGTAATTCCAATAGGTGGCCAAATCGCGGAATTTTCCGACCGTTCTCAGCGTCGTCCCGAAAAGCTTCATTATCTCGATGGCAACGTCGCGTTGCATATCCCAACGCTGTTGTTTCGACCAATCACGCTGCGAGATATCCTACTTTATCTCCTCCGAGCTTTTCACCAGCCGTTCATTCTGCCGTACTACCGTGCTTATTTGACTTTGGATCGCCGCGATCTCTCCCCGTTTTGAAAAAAAGGAACCGAATATCCCGCCCGCAAAACCACTTACCGCAGTTAT
>JBEKSZ010000048.1:0-29811 GCA_049516615.1 Candidatus Acidiferrum sp.
CAACTTGGGATGCTCGCCTTGTGCACCACGTAGCCGAGATCATTTCCACCGAAGCACGCGCCAAATACAACGACGCCGTCCAGCACGGCAGATTTGACCGTTACTACGGACTCACGTTCTGGTCGCCTAACATCAACATTTTTCGGGACCCGCGCTGGGGGCGCGGACAGGAAACCTACGGCGAAGATCCTTTCCTCACGAGCCGCATGGCGGTTGCCTTCGTCACCGGGTTGCAAGGAGACGATCCCCGTTATTTGAAGGTCATCGCCACTCCTAAACATTTTGCGGTGCACAGCGGTCCGGAAGTGTTGCGCCACCGATTCGACGTTCCCGTCTCGCCGCGCGATTTTGCCGATACCTACAGTCCAGCCTTTCGCGCTGCGCTCATCGAAGGCCAGGCAGGCTCCGTCATGTGCGCCTACAACTCGCTAGGCGGTGAACCCGCGTGCGCGAGTCAGCTCCTCTATCAGACTCTGCGCGACAAATGGCGCTTCCGGGGATACGCCGTCTCCGATTGCGGCGCGGTGAGCGACATCTACCAGGGACACGATTACGTTTTGAACCTCGAACAAGCTGCAGCACTGGCGGTTAAGGCGGGGACGGATCTCAGTTGTGGTAACGAATTTCGGGTGCTCGCGCTTGCTGTTCAAGACCGCCTATTGTCCACTGATGACATTGATCGTGCCGTGAAGCGATTGTTCACTGCAAGATTTCGCCTGGGAATGTTTGACCCAGCAGAGCGTATTCCGTGGTCCAAGCTAACGCTCGCGGACGACGATACCGCCGAGCATCGCCAGGCGGCCCTCGTCGCCGCGCGCGAATCGCTGGTGCTCCTGAAAAATGAACACGGCACGCTTCCCCTGACCGCCCATATAAAGACCATCGCGGTCCTCGGACCGACGGCGGATTCACAGGATGTCCTTCTGGGTAATTACCACGGCACGCCCTCACGATCCGTCACCATTTTCGATGGCATTCGCCGGAGATTCGGCAACGCCACGGTTCTCTATGCACCGGGTGCGCCGATCACCGAGACGGATGCTCTTCCCATCCCTGTCGCGAACCTTCGCACCGCCGGCCCCGGTTCGCCGCCCGGAATGACTGCGGAATTTTTCGACAATGCCAGTCTTGAAGGCCAGCCCATCCTCCGTCGCGTTGACGCGCAAATCAATTTCCATTGGAATGGCGAGCCGCCGGCACCCGGCGTTACTGCGCAAAACTTCTCCGTACGATGGACTGGCGAGTTAGTTCCGTCAGCGAGCGGCGATTATCGCCTCGGTGGCAGCGCCGACGACGGTTTCCGCTTGTACCTGAACGGAAAGTTGCTCGTCGATGATTGGAGCAGTCACGCTGAACGCACCATGACCGCAAATGTACATTTGGAAGCCGGGCGCTCCTATCCGCTCCGCCTCGAGTATTTTCAGAAGGAATGGGACTCAGCGGTCCGTCTGCTCTGGCTGGCTTCTGACGCTCTCTCCGATGCCGAGCAGCTGGCCCGCCGAGCAGACCTGGTTGTCGCCGTGGTGGGCATCACCCCGCAACTTGAAGGCGAGGAAAGTGACGCAAGCGCCCCCGGTTTTTTTGGAGGCGACCGAGTTGACTTGGACCTACCACGTCCCGAGGAGCAGATGCTGGAAACCTTGGCGGCTACCGGCAAGCCGTTGATTGTCGTTCTGACCAATGGTAGTGCGCTTGCGATCAACTGGGCTCAGCAGCACGCCGCTGCCATTCTTGAGGCCTGGTATCCGGGTGAGGAAGGAGGTACCGCGGTGGCCGAGGCTCTCGCTGGTGACTACAACCCCGCGGGGCGCTTGCCGGTGACCTTCTACAAGTCCGTAGCCCAGCTTCCGCCCTTCGCAAACTATTCGATGGCCGGCCGAACCTATCGCTATTTCTCCGACGTGCCTCTTTATTCCTTTGGCTACGGACTGAGTTTTACAACTTTCTCGTACGGTAACGTGTTTGTCGATCGCCAGGAAACGTCCGGAAATGAACGCGTGTCCGTCTCCGCGGACATAACCAACTCGGGTCCGGTTCCTGGCGATGAAGTCGTCGAATTATACGTCTCCCATCCAGAGATCGACGGCGCGCCCGTCCGCGCTTTGGCTGGCTTTGAACGCATTCACTTGGCCCCCCAAGAAAAGCGCAACGTCCGCTTTGTCCTTGATGAACGGGATCTCAGCGTTGTGGACAAAGGAGGCACCAGGCGTGTTCCAGCGGGCCCCGTCACTGTTTGGATCGGCGGCGGCCAACCGGGGAGTCCAGGCGGGTCATCGGCGGGGAACGGGGCATCTGCGAGCTTTCGGATCCGGGCGGAGTCAATATTGCCCGAATAATTTTAAATTTCTTGGAAAACCATACAATTTCGCGATGTCCGGGGTCTGGATCGCGACGAGGAAGTTGTTCTTTCCGTGCCCGCGATCAACGGCTGCCGGCAGGCCGGAGGAACGCCGTTCCGGTGTAGAATTGGTCGATGGAGAGATCTTTTGCGGATTGCTGCAGCGCAGTCCAGCAGCACATAGAACGACGCTATGGCCTTTACGTAGTGACGCGAGACATTCCGGATCCGCTCACCGGGGATTTGGACGGAATCGAAATCCAGATTGACTACGCGGTGACACCTGAGCAGCGCCTGTTCCTGCTGGCGCACCTGTTCGGACACACCGTGCAGTGGAATGTAGATCCCGGCGCATTTGAATTGGGGAAACAATACCGCCCGCCAGTAGACGAGAAGTTTTTTCCGGAAATCATCGCGTACGAACTCGAAGCCGCCAGATACGGTCTTTTTCTGCTACATGAAGTGGCAATTCTCGATCTTGATTCCTGGTTTTCCGCGTACACCGCAGGCGATCAAGCCTACCTGTTGCACTTCTATCGCACCGGCGAAAAAAGAGAGTTTCGCGACTTTTGGCCGGCCAGCGCTCCGCTCCTTGAGTCCAAGCCCGTTCCACAATTCACGCCGAAAAAGAGAGCTTTTCGCATGGACGGCATCGTGATCTGACAGGAGCTGTGCGACGCGAGCGCCCGGTCAACGGTGCGCTTATTGCCTCCCGTGAAGTTCCTCGCGGGAACTACTGGCGCGAGGACGCCAGGAGTTCATTGACGCGCCGGATCAAATCGCTGCGTTCCAAGCCGCGGTATTTTTGCGGCAACAGGCTTTTGCTCGTGCATTCAAGGACCGCCACGAGATTCTGCAGATCGATCTCCGTCGGATAATACGGCGGGATAAAGTCATCGAGAGTGGCCTTCAGATCCTCGGTATCAACAACCGTTTTCTTGAGCAATCGGCTCCGTAGCTCGCTGCGGATCAGCACGGCTTCGATATCCGCGCCGGAAAGACTCGCGGAACTCTGCGAAAAGAACTTTTCCATTTCCTCGGGAAACGGTGCCATGCCGATCTTTTTCTGCATCGCGCGCAGCAGCGCGAGCCGCTCCTCCGCGGTCTCGGGATAGAAAAGCGCAATATGCTCCTCGGCGCGGCCCTGGCGTTTCAGATCGACGGGCAAGAGGTCCGGGCGGCAAGTGAGGAGAAACCAGATAACCTTGCCGCGGAGTTCGGTGTTGCCCATGAACTGCGCGATTTGCGCAAAAACCCGGTTACCCACGCCGCTATCCCCTGAACTCGAACGGTCGCCCAGCTGCGCGTCGGCTTCATCGACGATTACCGCAATCGGGCTCATGGCTTTGAGTAACGTAAGGACGCGCTCAAGATTCCCCTCGGTGACGCCTTGCCACATGCTGCGAAAGTTCTTCAGCGTCACTGCGGGGATGCCAACCTCGCCGGCAAAACAAGTGGTTATGAATGTCTTCCCGGTTCCCACCGGACCGCAAATGACATAACCCATGGGCAGGACATCGGTGTTTCCGGTGCGCACGGCGGCAGCGGCGTCCTGCAGTTTCCGCTTCGCCTGGTCGTTTCCGGCCACGTAGGAGAGATCAAAGCGGCTCTGCACGAATTCCAGCAGTCCCCCGGATTCGGATTCGATCAGTTCTTTTTTTCGCTGCGACAAGAACTTCAGCGTGAGGGGCTGATGGTTCTGAACGGCGTGAGCGATCAGGCTGAACAGCTGTACGCGTTTCAATCCCGCGCCGAGTTTGCCCAGGGTGTCGGCGGTGACTTCAGAGCCTTCGGGTAGCTCATGGCCCTTGAGCTGCGCACAAATGAATTGCCGCCGCTCGGCGTCGCCGGGAAGGGGAATCTCGATGGAAGAAACGCCGGGATTCTGCACGATGCCCTGATTCAACTCGATCTGATTTTCCGCGATCAGGCAAATCGTCAGATCCGCGCTGAGAAAAGCCGGATTGCGGGCCCAGCGCTTCAGAATCACCAGGGAATTGCGGTCCTCGGCCGACATGCTGGAAACATCTCCGGCCGGTGCGATGGTCTCCGCGAAATCCAGAATTAACGCTATTTTCTTGTGATCCGCAATCCGCAAACGCAGATAATTATCCAGCACATTCAGCACCGAATCGGGATTGCGCGGCAGTCCGCGGGCATAATTCGTGTTGTGAAAACTGTCATAGCCTTCCAAGGCGCGCTGGAAATCGGCCTGACTCGCGGGCGAAGCAAAACTGAGACCGCCGCGATCGTAGTGGAGAATAAGATCGCGCTGCCCGAACAAGGCCGTCGAGAGGAATTGTTCGAGTGGAACGAATTCCGTAGCCTCTTGCCGGTAGAGGGGCACCAGGTCCCGCACGTTGCCGTGCAAGACGAACATGGTGAAGGAGCGCGAATAATACTTTTCCGAAAGCTCGCGGGCCCAGGCCGGCAGTGCCTCAAGAGCGACAGTCGAAGATGGGTGCAGTGAGCTCACTCAGTTTTTCATTCGCGGACGGCCCGCAGCGCCGGAAGTGGAAGGCGATGCCTCGACGGGCAGAACTCCTTCAAGATCGCCGACCATATTGCCAAAAATAGCTTCCACCTGTTGCACCGTTTGCTCCGTCTGCTCCACGTCGCGCACCAGGTTGTCCAGTTGATCGCTGACTTGTTGCGGGTCGCGCATGGTTACCGACTGATCGCGCACGAGATGCAAAGCGTCTTCAATAGCCGAACACTGCGCGTCTATAATTTGCTGATTCTCGCAAATCTTCTGATATTTCTCCAGGCGCTTGGTGAGGATCTCAATGCGTTTTTTGTTGATCTCCTGAACTTTCACCGGATCTTGGTTCATATCTTTCTGCAGACCGGCGATTTCCCGCGCGATATCATCCGGCTCCGTGCCCTTGAGGTACTGCTGCTGCTGGGTGGCCGCCAGCAGCAGCCGCGCATACCCATCGAGCAATCCATCCAAACGCGCATCCATCTGTTCGAGGAAGATTTTTGAGGTGGCGGAAAGCTGCGAAAAATTGCCGCGCACATACGCGCACACCTGCGCCAGTTTGGCGTAGCGGGCTTTGGCATCAGGCGCCAAGCTGGCTAGCATCTGGGCGAACTGCACCTGGCGTTGTTCCAGCTGCTCGCCAAACTTCCACGAGCGCACCAGTCTTTGGAACCTGGTGTTTTGCGGGACGATGGCCAGATACATCAGTTCGACGCCAGCCGCCAAAATGATGGGCAAAAGGCTCCCGCTGACAATCGCGAACAGCGCGGCCCCCGCCAGCGCGATCCAGTTGTACTGAAAATTAAAAGCCTCTTTCACGAAGCTGATTTCTTCGTGGTCGCCGGGCGTAGCGGATGGTTCCTGAAGGCCAGCGAAACGCATTTATACGCTCACTCGCACCTGTCCATTTCCGGGCGCGCGGCGCAAGCGTCCCAGAACGTAATTCTGCAGGTCGTGAAATTCATTGCGCTGCTTCAGCTCCAAAGTGCGGGGCCGCTCAAATGGCACCTGTAAGTCCTCGACGATGGTCCCCGGATGCGCGCTCATAATGAATATGCGGTCCGCCAGATAGATTGCTTCCTCCACATCATGGGTCACAAAGAGAATCGTACTCGCGGTTTCATCCCAGATCCGCAAGAGGAGTTGCTGCATCTCGCCGCGCGTCTGGGCGTCCAAGGCCCCGAACGGTTCATCCATCAATATTACCGCGGGCCGAACCGCCAGCGTTCGTGCAATTGCGACGCGCTGTTGCATGCCACCGGACAGCGTTTCGGGATAAGCGTTCTCGAATCCGCTGAGGCCCACCGCCTGAATCAATTGCGAGACCGTTTCCCTGGATTTTTCCCGCGGTTCTCCGTTGATCTTCAATCCGTAAGCGATATTATCGGCCACCGTAAGCCAGGGGAACGAGGTGTATTTTTGAAACACCATGCCGCGATCTTTCCCCGCACCATGCACGGGCCGTTCATTTACCAGAATTTCCCCGGAGTCAGGCTGGTCCAGGCCGGCGATGAGCCGCAACAATGTCGACTTTCCGCACCCCGAGGGCCCGAGCAAAACGCGTAACTCGCCGATATCCCGGCCCTCACGCGAGAACGCGTCCTGCACTTCGAAGCTGATGTTTTGCAGAGCCGCCACGGTTTTGCCGTCTGCGGAAGGAAAAGACTTGGCCACATTGCGAACCGCAATTTTCGATTTCTTAACCTCCATGCTTCACCGCTTTCAAATGCGCGTTGGCGCTGGCGACCCCCGCGCCCGTAGGAGCAAGTATGGCCGTGGCTTGCCGCCAGGGAAACAGGCGCTTTTCGAGGAACGTGAGCAGGAAGCGGAAAAGAAACGCGGCCACGCCAATGGCGAAGATTCCCGCGTAGACCCTCTCGAAATCGAGCACTTTGCGTGCCGCCTCGACCATGTAGCCCACGCCCTTCCGGGCGTTCACCATTTCCGCCAGAATCACGTATGTCCATCCGATGTCGTAAAGGATGCGAAAAGACGAAAAAATCGCGGGAAATGAAGCCCGGAACATCAGCCACAAAACATGCCGCCGCTTGGCTCCCAGCGTGTATGCCGTTTCGAGCAGGGAATTATCGACCCGGTTGGCCTCTTCGACCACCACCGCCAGCAAGTAGAAAAACATCCCGAACCACAGAAACGCGATCTTCATCGTTTCGTCCATGCCAAACAGGGCGATGAACGCCGGCAAAAACGCGGTAAGCGGCATGGCCCGCATCGGCGCAGCGACGGGATTGACCAGCTCGAACACCCAGCGAAAAGCAGCCATCAATATGCCCAGGGGAATAGCGATCACCGTGCACCAGAAAAATGCCTGGGCAATCCTCCACCAGCTTTTCGCGACATTCCCGAGCAAGTCGTATTCCGTCCACAGCCTGCCAAACGCCCGCACCACTCCGAGAGGCTTGGGCAAGGAGAACGGGGGAAGGATCTCCCAGTGCGTCAGGGCAATCCATGCGAGAAGGATGGTTCCCCAGCTGACAATGGCGAGTGCCACCCGGGCCCGGGGTGAAACCTGTTTCCGGATGGTGAAAAAGTCGCTCATTTTTTTTGGGGCCGATCAAGTCTGACTAACTCGGATTCGCGTATACCTTGATATCGGTGCGGCGATTTTTTTCGCGGCCTTCAGGAGTCGTGTTGCTCTCGAGCGGCTTGTCCGGGCCGTTGCCCGCGGTTTTCAGGCGCGTTTCCGGAAAGCCATACTTCTTCATCAAATACTCCTTCACTTCATCCGCACGCGCGTGCGACAGCTCGATGTTCGCGCCGCGCGCTCCCGTTGAATCGGTGTTCCCTTCAATGTCCACCACGGTGTTTTCGTAGGCCCGCATGGTGCCGGCCAGTTCATCCACCACCGCGCGGGAATCCAGGCTCATATGCGAAGAGTTCGGCGCAAAATAAATCGAGCGATGCTGCGTCGCCAGGGGCACGGTGCCCCTGGCCGGCTCCTTATACTCGATGGGCGCCTCGCTGGAAGCCGTGGAAAAACTGCCCGACAATTTCTCAATGAATCGTCGATCCAGGGTGTCTTCGGGGTTGCTCGAGTGTTTGATCACCAGAAGCTCGCGGTACATGTCCTGGGCCATCTGGAAGATATTGCTATAGTCCGAATTCGAGCCCGGCGTCCCCATAATCGCGCGATTGTCGGCGTAGTCCGCGAGCTTCACCCCGCCCAGCATGGTTTTGGCGAGATCTGACGGGATATTGAAATCCTTCACCGCGCCGATCAGGTTGTAAGCTCGTGCTGGTTCCGTCTTGATGAACTCCACGCCCTCGAGCCAGCCTTGCGTAAACTTCAACAGCGTCTGCGGATGTTGCGCGGCAAAATGATCGCTGACCACCAGAATGTCGGCGATTAGCCGGTTCGCGACTTTGGTGTCGTAAATCTTCTTGGCGCCCGGACGCTTGGCCACCGCATCGCTCATGTCCGGATCCCAGGCCACCGCGGCATCGACCTTTTCTTGCGCAAAGAGCGTGGCCGGTTCGATGCCGTCTTTGGTGTGTATGGCCTTATTGAAAATCTCATTGCGCTGGCTGCTGTCGAGTCCCGAAGTCTTCAGCCCGTTCCACAGCAAAAAATGGGACGGCGTATACGGCGCGAAGGCAATGGTCTTTCCCGCGAGATCTTCGATGCTGTTGATCCCCTGCTTGCCGATCACTCCGTCCGCCCCGCGCGACCAGTCCACAATCAGGAAGGCATGCGAGCCGAATCCTTTTTCCTTAAACTGGGCGTAGTCCTTGGCGTAAACGTCCACGGTCGTTAGCATCACGTCCACGTTGTTGGTCGCCAGCGCGGCGGCTCCGTCGGTCCAGTCATCAATAATTTTGAAAGAAACCTTCAGACCTTTTTTGCCGAAGATAGACTCTGGCGCGGTGTCCAGCCCGCCGTTGGCCACCAGCCCGGCCGCGCACCCCACCCAGATATTCACGCGCACGCGGATCTCCGGGTCCGAATCGCTCGAAGAAACCGGCAGAACCAGAGGCTTCGAGGCGTCCACAACTTCGCCGCTCCCGCTCGCCGCGGCGCTTTTCTTGCCCGTAAGCTGGTCCAAATCGATGATGTTGTAGCGAATCAGGCTGTAGCCGACCAGCGCCAGCCCAATCAGGAAGATCAGTACCCATCAGCCTTTTTCGATTTTTACCGCCATTGCCTTCCTCCCGGCTCAATCTAAGAAGCACAGTCCCTTGGCCTGCCGATCAGATTCCTCAAGAAACATCAAGACGTGCGTTGCGGCTCTTTCCCGCCGATGGTTTTCTCCGTCGGTGCGTTTGCCGTAGCGCTCGCCGGGGAGGCGATCCCCATTTCAATCTTGAACTGCTTCACCAGTTCGTCCGCCTGGATCTTCTCTGCTTCTTCCTCGATTTTCACCTTCTGCTGATCCACGTTGCCGAGGGCCATATCCATGCGCGCTTCGTTCACTGCCGTCATCTCTTCAATCTTACGGACCATCTCGTCGTGCGTTTGGCTGATCCCCGCCACCTCAAATTGCTCCATGGCATCGGCAACTTTCTTTTGCCATTGCGCTCGGCGGTAATCGGCGATGGCGTTGAGCGCTTCGTGCGTCTTGCGCTCCTTTTCGCGAAGGAACGCCTGTTTCACGGTCATGGCCTTCTCAAACGCTGCCCGCGCCGTAGCCAGTTGTCCCTGCGTTCTCGCCAGCGCCCCCTTCATTTGCTCCAGTTGCAGCGCAAAGCTCCCGGCCAGATCGTCGCGATTCGCCTGAATGGCAGCCTTCACCTTGGCCGTAAGGTTGGCGTAATCCGTTTTGTATTTGGCTTCTTCTTTTTCCAGCAGCGTCACGTTGGCTTTGACCATCGCGATACTTTCGTTCATCCGCGGCACCTGGTCATTCATATCGCGGATATTCTGTTGCAGTATCAGCTCCGGATCCTCCGCCACGGATATGAAGAATCCGACGAACGACCGGATTACCCTCGACAGTCGTGCCCACATAATCGTGCCTCCCGCTTAAGACTTTTGCGCGCTCTTGGAACCGGTCGAAGCCGAACCTGGCGACACTGTTTTCAGTTCACCCGTGGTGATGGGATTTTCCGACACAAAATACCCCACCGTCTCGGCGATCTTTTTTTCTTCCTGCTGCTTCTTCAGCCGCCAGCCGGTAACCCGCTCTTTCTCGCGCGCGACGGTCTCGTTGTTGGCTTGAATCTTCGCACGCTGTTCCGTCAGATAGCGGTCAATGTCTGCTTGAATCTCCGCATTCTCCTTGGTCTTCTTGCTCTCGAGCTCTTCAAGTGCCCGCTGCTGCACCCGCTCATAACCGTCGAGGGCGCGGTCCCGGTAAATCGCGTCTTGGATCACATCTTTGATATTTACTTCCGCGGCGTCCAGGCCCACGAGCACGGAAGACCGTTTTACGTCCGATGGCAAAGAACGAATATGCTCGCTCTCCATCATCTGCGCCACCCGCAGGATGGAATACCCGTGCGGCGCCTCTGGAATCTCCGCAGCGCGATAGATCTCCTCAAAAGAAGTGGGTTCTGAAACCGGCCTGGTGAACTGCGGCTCGGCAGCCAGGCCTGCGGCAATGTCCGCAACGCTTTCTGAAGCACTCTTCGGCCCGACGGGATTTGGCGAGCCAGACGACGCGTCTGGCCCGGCCGCATTCTGATCCACGGAGACGAAATAGTTGTACCACTTTTTCGTCATGGCGCCTCCTTGACACACAATAAGTGCTACGCGCTTCCGCGCCTCAGTGGCGAGCGGCTGGTTCTGAACCGTTTACCCCTCGGACCGTACTTCCGCCGCCCGCGTTTGTCAATTCTTTCACCAACTTAGGAGCCCTCCGCGGCCTCGTTACTCTCGGCTTTCCTACATGCCAGGCCGCACCCGGGCTTGGCCAACACCCTCATTTAAGTCCACAAATTCGCGTTGCGCAATTCATGGATGGTGATACGATTCCTGTTCAAAATGAACGCCTTTTTGAACACGTAAACTGCTGCATGCAAAGAACTTGAGGTTCTGTGCCGGACAACGATCTCTCCACCATACTGAGCCGCGCGGTAGAAGCCAAATCCGAGTACGACACCCGCCTGCTTGCGCAGCAGATCGGCACCAACTACCGTTCCCTGATGTACTGGTTGCGCGGCGAACGCCAGATCCCCGCCTACCTGCTGCCGCAGATCTGCCTGCTGTTAAAAACTTACGAGCCCCTCGACTTTCTCGAGAGCCAGGCGGGACGCGTAGCCTTCAAGATCCCGGATACCCATCTCAGTTCCGGCAAGGAAATTCTTGCTGTCTCCGGCCTGCTGCGGGAGGTGGGCGAAGCGCTGGCGAGCGTCGCCGCCACGCTGGCCGACGGCAACGTCGAAGAAGGCGAACTCCGCGAGACCGTGCCCAGGCTGGAGGGCGTCATCCAGGAATGCGCTTCCTTGAAATACCTCCTCGAAGAGCTGTGCAAGAAAAAAAGAAAAAAAACGAAACGCTGAGCGGGGCCCCCGAGACGCGAGGGTTCTGGGTACAAGCAAGAGACTCGCAGCAACGCTTCTCGCCCCACAAGCGACGCTCCCCATGGAGTGTTTGCGCGTCGAGCCTTCTCCGTTGAGGACCAGGAGGTTGAAAGATTCAGATCCTTTCGCCCCGAGCACCCTGCAGATGGTCCGAAACCGGGGAGGAAGCGACCTGCAAAGTGCGAAGCGTCACGAACATGCCGGCCAAGAAGATGGTCAGGCCGCTCGGACGACCTCGACGGAGCAGTGAGCGTGCATCGCCACGGCTTCCGATACGCTACCCATGAGCAAGCGATCCAGCCCGCGCAGGCCGTGGGATCCCAGTACGATCATGTCCGCTTGCCACGCTTTTGCCGCATCGAGGATTACTGCGCGAGGTTCTCCTAGCGGCGCCGCGGGATCGCAGACCGCCCGTAGCCCTGCGTCGACAAGGATTTTTTTTGCTGTTTCTACCGCAGATTTGGCGCGGTCATGAGCGTCTCGCACCAATTCTTCGAGCAGGCTCGCGGGATAGATGGCGGATAGGGATGAGGCATTGAACTGGTTTTCGAGAACCATCAACTCCTCGACGCTTAAGACTTTGACAACCGTTCCCGCGGGCCAGGGGCGCTTTGCAAGGGCATGCGCGGCTGCAATCGAACAGGCGCTTCCGTCGCTGGCCAAGAGAATTTTCATGGCATGGCTCGAGGCTGGTCCGGTTGCCGCCGGGCGGACAATCTCGACAGAGCAGGGTGCGCTGCGCAGAACGGCTTGGGCCACGCTTCCAAGGAGAAAGCGGCCCAAAGCGCTGAGAGCGTGGGAGCCGAGCATGATCAGTTCGCCACGCCATTCCCTGGCGCGCTCGGAAATGGCCTTGCGGGGAAAACCCACGCTGAGTTCGGACTCTGCGGTGTGCCCCGAGCGGGCGAGCGTTGCAACTCCTGAGGTCAACGCTTGTTTCCCCTCGCGTTCCGCGTCGTCAAGGAGCATGGGAACCTTGGCAAAACGCTGCAGATCGACAACGTGCACGAGCAAGAAGCTGGTATGGGCGGGCCAGGGGCGCGCCGCAGCCTCTGAGATGACGTCTTGCGATGACGGCGAAGGGTCGACCGCGATCAGTACTTTCATGATGTAAGCCTCGCTAAAAAATTGGCGTGGGCACGCCTCGCTGCTGGCTCTTAAGGACAGTGTGACGAGGTTCACGAGATCGCGGCTGTGACGAAAATCACAGAGCGAGGTGTCTGAGAACACGGAGAATTCTGCGGCATTGGGGTCATATTGCCGGTAAGGAGCGGAGCCATGACAACCTTAGAAGCCAACCGGCGAATCGCGTTGAAAAACATTCTATTTCTGACCGACTTTTCTGAAACCTCGGCAGCCGCCGTGCCCTTCGCAATGAGTATGGCGCGGGCCTACGGCGCGATCATCCACTTGCTGCACGTCCTGGTCCCATCGCCCTATATCTGCATGACCCCCGAGATGGCGCCGCTTCTGCTCGATGACCAAGAGGACGTGGCCCGAGCGGAGATGCAGCGCGTGGAAGCCCAGTTCAGCGGCCTTCCCGCGGAGGTGGTGATCGAGCGGGGTCACGCGGTGTGGCCGGTTATCTCCGAACTCCTAGAGAAGGACAAGTTTGATTTGATCGTGTTAGGAACCCACGGACGAACCGGCGTGCAGAAACTGTTGCTGGGCTCCTCGGCTGAGGAAGTGTTCCGGCGAGCCCGGATACCTGTGCTGACCATCGGTCCGGCGGTGGAGAGGGGAACGCATAGCGGCGGACGGTTTCATTGCGTACTTTTCGCCACGGATTTCAACACAGTTTCCGCGGCGGCCTCGCCCTATGCGGTGTCGCTGGCACAAGAAAATCAGTCTCGCCTCGTCCTTCTTCACGTGCTGGCCAAGCCGAAAAGGCCAGCCACGGAACGAGAACGTGAACTATCGATTGCCGAAGCCTTGCACCGACTCCACGAATTCGTGCCGGCGGAGGCGGAGATGTGGTGCCGGCCGGAGGCAGTCGTGCAGCACGGCGATCCCGCAGAAAAGATTCTGGCCGCGGCCGGCGAACACAAAGCGGACTTGATCGTTCTCGGTGTGCGCGGGATAGACCGCCTGGCAGGCGCAGCGAGCCACGTGGATCGAGCCGTTACCTACCAGGTGATGGTGCACGCAAAGTGCCCGGTGCTGACGGTCAGGGGGTAAGGGCGCGGTCTGCCGGCCGGAGCGCCGGCGAAAATGGGAGTTCTCAATGGAGCACCGCGATGAAAGCGCACAGGAATCAAAATCGCCCGAAGACCAAGCGGTCGCGAAATACAGTCCAGCAAAGCAGGGCGCGGCAGCCATATTCCGCAACGGAAGGGGCAGCCGCAGATCAGCAGGCTCGCGTGGCATAACTGGTCGACGGAAGAAAACTATTTCTGAGCCGTTCTCTTCGGTTCGGAAGCCAGATGGACGGCATACGCGAGGCGCCTGGTATTCGGGCGTGGTGTTCGAGCGCCGCGTGGATCTCATCCTCCGCTTGGCAAGGCGCGAGTTGTGGCCGCCGCGCCGGCGGTCAGATTTTCCCGGGAGACGGTCTCGCCTGGCCAGAGCGACGCGCATGTCGCGGCGCGTGACGGCCTCAGTGAGTTTTTAGTTTTGATCCACAACCGCAGCATTTCCCCAGCGAATGAACCCGGAGTATCTCGACAGCGGCGCCGCCGTTGCTATCCGGCCCGCGACACACAGCGGACACGAGCAAACGAGAAGGTTAGACTCCACCGATGGCTTCCAGAGCCTGGCGATTGGAAATCAGCAATGTGGAACCCTGCAGCACGACCAGCTGCCGGCTTTTGAAGTCGCTCAACGTGCGCGTCACCGTCTCTCTGGTCGAGCCAATGAATTCGGCAATCTCTTCATGGGTCAAGGGAAGCTTGACCGGAGCGCTTTGCTTCGGCTCCTTGCTCGCGGGCGACCAGTCGAGAAGCAAACGGGCCAGCTTTTCCGAAGCCGAAGCCGACAGGCCAACGGTCCGCAACTGCTCGCAGGCTCCGCTGTAGAGGGTGCTGAGTTGCTTGACTACCCCCTGGTGGACTTCCGGGTGCTTGGCCACGAAGCGCAAGAAGTCTTCGCGTCGGATGAAGGCCACCTCGCAAGGATGCAAGGTCTCGGCAGTGACCTCATAGGGCGTGTTGGACATGGTGGCCATGAGTCCCAAAATCTCGCCGGGCTTGGCGATTCGCAAAATCAGGGTTTTACCCCCGCTTGAGCTGATCGAGAGCTTCGCTTGCCCGGCACAAAGCAGGAAGACGCCGCGAGGATCCTGTTTCTCGAGGAAAAGGACTGCTCCGGCCGGATAGACGGCCGAAGACCTCACCGCGTTAAGGTCCTTGATCGCCGGAGCACTCAGTTGGCAAAAAAAGGCATTGGTCCGCTGTTTGCAGGACAGGCAGCTTTCGTTCGGTTCAAATCCATAGGGTCCGCGCATTCTTTTAGACTCCTTCGTCTGCGGTTTTCAGAGAACGCCGCTTGGCTTCCTCGGCAAAGTATCGTGTCAAAGGCGAATCGGCCAGAAAGCGCGCGTCGGTCTGCTGATAAATCTCACGCAAGAGCTGTCTTCCGCCAGCGTCGACAAAAGCGACATCGCGGAGATCGAGATATAACTGCTTTAAACCGAGAGCAGGCTCGAGCGATTGCCAAGTGCGTTTCAGTTCCTCAACCCAGGGCCCGGTGATCTTGCCTTCGAGCTGGATCGTTTGGCCTTTCTGATTCTCGTGCACCGTAATCTTGAGCATCCTCGGTTTGACGTCCTTACGTGATACGGCGTGGTAATGCAGGTCATGTGCCAGACGTGATCTCGGACACCGGGCAAGTACCTAGCTGGTTCAAAACGGGACTCTTAGTCGGCCCGGGAGTGTGCCCGGGGAGCGCTTCTGGCACCCGGAATCCTGGGGGCGACGAGGCGAAATACCGTCCCGAGACTAAATGTAGTCCCGGCGCTTGATACCGAGCTTCTTCAGCTTGGAGTTCAGGGTTGTGCGTTTCAGTCCCAGCCGTTCGGCGGCCCCGTCGGCGCCGCCGATCATGCCGTGGCATTCGCGAAGGACGCGCAGGATGTGTTCGCGTTCGGCTGTGAGGAGATTCGCACCGCTCGCGGCCGCCGGCTCCGCAAGAGCATCCAGTTCCGCCAGTGGCGCGCGCAAGACCGGGCCGGACGAGAGAATGACCGATCTTTCGATAAAGTTTTCAAGTTCTCGCACATTTCCCGGCCAGCTCCACTGCGTCAGAGCCCGCATGGTTTCGGCGGGAATGGTCTCGATGTGCTTGCCCATGCGCCGGGAGTGGCTGCTCAGAAAATATCGGACGAGGAGAGGAATGTCGTCACGCCGTTCGCGCAGGGGAGGAATGGTGACAGGAAAAACCCGCAGGCGGTAATACAAGTCGCTGCGGAACTGTCCCGCGGCGACCATTTTCGCGAGGTCGCGATTGGTGGCGGCCAGCAGCCGGACATTGACAGGAATGGTACGGGTACCGCCGACGCGTTCAAATTCTTTCTCCTGCAGGGCGCGCAAGATCTTGGGCTGGAGTTCGAGAGGAAGATCTCCGACTTCATCGAGGAAAAAGGTTCCTTGATGAGCCAGTTCTAATCTTCCGATTTTCTGTGCAATCGCTCCCGTGAACGCGCCCTTTTCGTGGCCGAACAGCTCGCTCTCGAGGAGACCTGAAGGTATGGCCGAGCAATTGAGTTTGACGAAAGTGTGATTTTGCCGCGGGCTCAGGTCATGGAGGGCGCGAGCGATGAGCTCTTTTCCCGTTCCGGTTTCTCCGAGAATCAATACCGTCGCGTCGGTTGGGGCTACGTCTTCAACCTGTTTTAGTATGCGCTTCAGGCCGGAATTCTCGCCGACAATCTGCTCGAAATGGCGGGTGCTCCCGAGTTCTTCCTCGAGATAGGATTTTTGCTGCTCGCTGCGACGCAGGGCCTCCTCGGCCTTTTGCTTTTCCGAGAGATCGCGGATCACGCTTAGAACGACTTGCTCGCCGCCCATTTCAACGGGGCTCAGCATGATATCCACGGGAAACTCCGTACCGTCCTTGCGCCTGCCGTGCAACTGCAATCCGATACCCATGGGGCGTGTTGCTGCATGGGAGCTGTACCGCTGCCGGTGTTGGGGGTGGGTCTGGCGGAATCGCTCGGGAATTAGCATCTCGACGGGTTGACCAAGCAGCTCGGAACGGCCGTAGCCAAAGGACTTCTGGACCTGGCCGTTCACCTCGGCGATCTTGCCGTCCTTATGGCTCACGATGATGGCGTCCGGGGAAAACTCAAAGAGGGAGCGAAACCGACTTTCGCTGGCCCGCAAAGCTTCGTCGATTTCTTTGCGATCGCTAGAGTCGCGCGTAACCTTCGAGAAGCCCAGTAATTCCCCGGCCGCATTGCGAACAGCGGTGATCACCACGTTGGCCCAGAACCGCGACCCGTCCTTGCGGACCCGCCAGCCCTCATCTTCAAACTGCCCTTCGGAAGCCGCCATTTTCAATGCATGGGCCGGCTTGCCCTGCGCAATGTCTTCGCGGGGATAGAATCGCGAGAAATCTTCCCCGATGATTTCGCCCGATTGGTAGCCCTTGATGCGTTCGGCTCCGGCGTTCCAGCTGGAAATCCGGCCCTCGCAATCGAGCATGAAGATGGCGTAGTCCATTACGCCGGCTACCATGGAGCGAAAGCGTTCTTCGCTCCGCGACAGTTCGTGATTCATGAGCTCTAGTTGCCGATTCGCTTCCTGAACCTCGCTGGCCCGGGAAAGGAGTTCGCCTTGCATTTTCGCCTCGTGCGCGCGCAGTTCCTCGCTGAGGTACTGTTGCAGGGTTTCCTGACGCTTGAGCTGCACAAAATCGGTAACATCCTCGACGCGGTGGATGATGTAGGCCACTTCTCCCTGGGAGTCGAGAACCGGGGCATTGACAGGACTCCAGTATCTTTCCTCAAACCCGCCGCCCGAGAGCTCCGGCTTGCGGATGTCGTACTTTTGTACCGCCATGGTATCGGGGATCCCGCCTCGCAACACGCGTTCAAGCGAAGCGCGCAGATTGCGGACGCCCGTGGCGGCTTGATCGTCGGGGTTGTCGGGGAAAACTTCGAAGATTCCGCGGGCGAGGATGTCCTCGCGTTTCGTCATGGTGGCGCGCAGATACGCGTCACTGGCGGCGAGGATCGTAAAGTCCTTAGCCAGGACCAGGTACAGCCCCGGGACAGACTCAAAGAGAGCTCGGAAATCGAGGATCAAAGAGGGGTCGGGCAGGGTTGCTCTCCAGCAGGGTCAAAAAAAAGCCAAGTCCAAGTCCCTAACATAGCAGAAAACGCTCTTTTCCCGCCCGGCGGGCGAGCCGGACGGGGCCACCGGGTTCGCGGAACGGGAGGGGGAAGGGCGGTCACAAAATTGGTGCTTCGTTTTATTTCTTTTGCTTTCGTTTGTGTACGTATAGGATTACACTCGGCCGTGCAGCGGCTCGCGTGGCAAGACCGCTGACGACGGGTGGGACCAAAACGATGACCAGCAAACCGTGCTTGATGCGTTCGATGGTACAGATTGCCGCGCTGAGCGTGGCGCTGGCCGCTGCGCGCGCGCCGGCGTTCGGACAGGACATTCAGTACCGGGAAGATCCTGATGCGGAAAAACGTATGACCCTGCTTTTGAAGGATTGGGATCCCCATCCCATGCTGCACGCCGCCACGCACGAGGTGCCGCGCGCGAGATTTTACGTCATCGATATACACAATCACGTGAATGACGCGGGCGGAGTTCATGGGGAGGACGTCCCGGCGGCGGATGTGGTGAAAGGGATGGACCAGGCCAACGTAAAAAAAGTGGTCATCCTGACGGGGATGTGGGGAGAAAAACTGCAGGGCGTGCTGGACCAAATGGTAAAACCGTATCCCGACCGCTTCGTGGTCTTCGCGCAAATGGACTGGAGCAAGATCGACGATCCAAATTTCAGCGCGGAAATGGTGGCCCAGCTGGATGACGCGGTGAAGCGCGGAGCGCGGGGACTGAAAGTGCTGAAGGACTGGGGACTGGGCGTAAAAGACAAGAGCGGGAAACTGGTGGCCATCGACGATCCGCGGATGGATCCGGTATGGGAAGAATGCGCCAGATTGGGAATACCCGTAGCCATTCACTCCACCGATCCCGAGGCGTTTTTCACGCCGACGGATGCCAAGAATGAAAGGTATGAGGAGTTGATGCGCAACCCTTCGTGGAGTTTTTATGGCGGCGCTTTTCCCGACAAGCTGACGCTGTTAAAAGAGCGGAACCACATCGTTGCGAAACATCCAAAGACCGTCTTTATCGCCTTGCACGTGGCGAACTGGCCGGAGAATCTGGACGCGGTATCTGAATGGCTGCACCAGTATCCCAATATGTATGTGGAGCTTGGGGCGCGAGAAGCCGAACTCGGCAGGCAACCGCGTCGCGCGGCGAAATTTTTCGCGGAGTTTCAAGACCGCATCCTGTTTGGAACGGATTCTGAACCGGTTCCGGAGATGTATGCCAATTATTTCCGGTGGCTGGAGACCGACGATGAATATTTTCCCTACTGGGGCTATCCCGGGCAGGGAAGGTGGATGATTTACGGAATGGGTTTGCCCGACGCGCTTTTGCAAAAGGTCTATCACGGAAACGCGGAGAAAATCTTCTCGATGTACCACGGAGACAAGCGATGAGCGGGACGCGACGAAGTTTGAAGGTGATGACGTTGCCCGCTGCTGCATCCCTGGCTCTGACCATCCTTGCCGCGTGCCGGGCGCCGGAGAAGAAGGCCGAGCCGGTGTCCTCCGTGGCGGTTGTGAGCGACGCCGATGGAATTCATTTAGAGACGGGGCAGGCGGAATTCCTGCTTACGGCCACGGGCAGTTTGCTCGGTCGTTTCAACACCGGGACGCAATGGCTGACCCTCGACGCCGCACCCGCAAATTCCGGACTCACGGTAACCAGCGACCGGAAGGAGGTCGGCGACTTCGTGCGCGATCTGGCGCACGCGCAGATTCAGGCAGCCCAGGGCAAGCTGGGGGCCCTCGGAAAACGGGTGGTGGTCAACGGCCACAGCGCAAGTACGGGACTCGATGAGGAACTGGCTGTCGAGGTGTATGACGACTTTCCTCTGCTGGCCCTGCTGGCGGCCAGCTACAAGAACTCCAGCGCGAAGGAAGTGGCCCTCGATTCCGTCACCTTGCAGGAACACACGCTGAACGCTTCGCTGGCGGACCCGCAAGCGCAGGCGCACGAGATGTGGGCATTTTTTGGCTCGAGCATCCGGTGGGGCAAAGACGACGTGCTGCCGATGCCCGCGAAGTTTTCCCAGGAGAATGCGTTCGGGGCGCCGGTCGAGACCCACGACGACCTCGGACGCGTCGGTGGAGGTGTCCCGGTGGTGGCCTTCTGGACGCGAAATACGGGCTTGGCCATCGGACACCTCGAAACCCTGCCCCTGGTGCTCTCCATTCCCGTGCAAACCACAAGCGGCGGAACGGTGCAGGCAGGCGTTGCGATTCCCGCTGGCACCCTGCTGAAGCCGGGGGAGAGCTTTGCGACGCCGCGAACCTTCCTGATGGTGTTTCACGGCGATTATTACCAACCGCTGAGCATGTGGTCGAAGGCCGTGGAGCGGGAAGGACTGACCCGGCCGAAAAACAACGATGAGAACTACGCGGTGAGCTGGTGCGGCTGGGGCTACGAGTCCAATGTAACGCCCAAGCAGATGACCGACACCATTCCGAAGTTAAAGGAGCTCGGGATTCACTGGGCCACGCTCGACGACAGGTGGTTTGACAATTACGGCGATTGGCAGCCGCGCAAGGATACCTTTGGCGGGGATGCCATCCAGAAAATGGTGAGCGACTTTCACAAACAGGGGATGAAGGTGCAGCTCTGGTGGCTGCCGCTGGCGGTGGAAGATGGAAGGTTCAAATACGGGGATCACCAGTATGTTGTTTCGAATGTGGTGAAAGAGCATCCCGACTGGCTCATCCTCGATGAAAAAGGACAGCCGGCGAGGATGACGCGGAACCTGGCGACGCTTTGCCCGGCGGTGCCGGAGGTTCGCGAATACTATAAAAAGCTAACCGAGCGCTTCATTCGCGACTGGGGCTTCGACGGGCACAAACTGGACAATATCTATGCCACACCGCGCTGCTACAACCCCAAGCATCATCACAAATCGCCGCTGGACTCGGTTTACGCGATGGGCGAAGTGTACAAAACGATTTTCGAAACGACGCGGGCCCTGAAGCCGGACAGCGTGACGCAAAGCTGTCCTTGCGGAACGCCGCCGAGCCTGGCCTGGCTGCGTTATATGGATCAAGCGGTGACCGCGGATCCCGTGGGGTCGGTGCAGGTACGGCGGCGCATCAAGATGTACAAGGCGCTGCTCGGACCGAATGCCGCCATTTACGGGGATCATGTGGAGTTGTCCCGCATCAAGGGAGCCAATACCGACAACGAACAGGATGTTGGGGATGACTTCGCCTCCACGCTGGGAACCGGCGGCGTGCTCGGAACCAAGTTTACCTGGCCGGACTACGGCGCGAAGCTGAAGAACGTGTACCTGAATCCCGCGAAGGAAGCGCACTGGAAGAAATGGATCGCACTGTACAACGACAAGATGCTGTCCAAAGGCAACTTTCTGGATCTGTACGTGTACGGCTACGACGCGCCGGAGGCTTATGTAATTGAGAAGGGAGGCGCGCTGTATTATGCATTTTACGCGCCAACCGGGGCGGACAAGAGCAGCGGGGGCGTGAAGTGGAGCGGGGATGTCGAACTGCGAGGACTTGAGAACCGCAGCTATCACGTGACGGACTATGTGGATGGCAAAGACTACGGGACGGTGACGGGGCCCAGCGCAAAATTGAAGGTGGATTTCACGGGCGATTTGCTGCTGGAGGCGAAATAGAAGAGTTGAGGGCCCCGGGGAAAAGACCCGGATGCCGGGACGATACGTGCGCGCCAGCTGGGGGGCGCGGCCTCGCCTCTATCGCGACAGGAAGGCATCGCGGTGCTCGGCGTCGCGGAAGGCTTCGGTGCCGCCGCTGCGCGTGGTCGAGAGAGCGCCGGCAAGATTACCGTAGGCCAGACATTCAGGGATCCGAGCGCCGCGAAGGAATTGGTGCAGGAAACCGGCATCGAAACTGTCGCCCGCGCCGATGGTGTCTACCGCCGTAACTTTTGCGGAGGAGGACTCGAGGATTTCTGAGCCGCGGCGCGCGACAGCGCCTTTTTCGCCGCGTTTCATGATCACCAGCGGGACCTGGGAGGCCAGAAACTCAAGCGCCCGCGCCGGATCATCCACCCGAGCGAGACGGCAGGCTTCCTGCTCGTTGGGCAACAGAACGTCAACCCATTTTAAAACGTCCAGAACGTCCGCTTCCCAGCGGTTTTCGGGATCATCGTTGGTGTCCAGAGAAGTGGAAAGCCCGGATTCCTTGGCCAGCCGAAAAAGATCGGCAACGCGGGGGCGCAGCGCCTGTTGCAGGAAAAAAGACGACAGGTGCAAATGGCGGGCGTCGAAAACCCTGGCGAGGTCGAGATCTGCAAAGCGCATTTCCGCCATCACGCCGGGATAAGTGAGAATGAAACGTTTTTCGGGCTGGGGCAGGATGACGGTGAGCCCGGTTTGCTTCCCGGAAAATTTTCGCACCGTCGATACGTCCACGCCGCTTTCCTTGAGACGCTCGAGGCAAATCTGGCCGAGAGGGTCGTCGCCCGTGGCGGAATGGAAGCTCACGCGATTGCCGAGAAGGGCGAAGTTGTGGGCAAAAATCGCGGAGGAGCTTCCGAGCGTGAGACTCAGGCTTGCCGCGAGGTGCTCGCGATCTAGTTCAAAATGCGCGGGCAGGCCGTAGAGGACGAGGTCCAGATTGAGTTCGCCGACTACGCTGAGGTCGAATTTATGGTGAGCGCTCATTCGCTGGCCGGGCAGGCGCTCAATCGAGAAGAACCACGCGACTCAGGTTTTTGGGTTCGTCGGGATTCAGATGTTTTTTCACGCCGGTGTGATAACCGAGAAGCTGCGCAGGAACGATGAACGGGGCGAGAAGGAAGGGTTCGGAAACGCCGGCGCGCAGTTCAAACAGCACATCGGAAGCCCGCCGGACAGCCTCGCTGGCGCGATCGCAGATGGAAACAATGGTGCCGCCGAGATCCTTCATTTCGAGCAAGACCTCAGTCTCCGCCTGCATGCCGGATTGGCTGAGGAAAAACGCAATGCAGGTCTGCGGGGCGACGATGGACTTCGGGCCGTGGCGAAATTCCAGGGTGTGATAGGCCTGGGCATAGGAATGCGACATTTCCGTGACCTTCAGCGCGGCTTCGCGAGCCATAGGAAAAAACGGGCCTTGTCCAAGATACACGTAGTCGGCAAAGGAATGACCGGCGATGAAGGACGCGACACGACCGTTCCAATCCTCGATGCTCGAAGCCAGCGCGGTCTCAACAGTTTCGAGGGACGAAGAAATGCCGGGCAGGCCTGCGCCTTGCGCGGCAAGGCCGACCAGGGCCAAAAGCATGGAGGTGAAAGAACGCGTCATGACCACGCTCTGCTCGTCCGCCGCGGGCAGGGCGATGGTCAATTCGCAGGTTTTTTCCAGTTCCGATTGCGGCGCGCAGGTGATCCCCAGGGTGGCAATTTTGTACTTTCCGCGCAGCAGGTCGGCCGCGCGCAAAGCCTCGGACGTGCGCCCAGAACGAGAAATGATGACCGCCTGGAGATCCTGCTCCGCGAGTTGAGCCGATTGCGGAAATAGCAGCACCTCGGAGGCAGGCAAGGCCCGAGCGGGTTGGCCCGTAAGCAGAGACCAACTGCCAGCCGCGGCTTCAGCCAGATAAAAGCTTGTTCCACAGCCGATGAAAAGCCACGGCCTGCGCGTGCCGGCTTTTTTCCGCATGGTCTGAAAAGCGGCATCTTCCGCCAGACCCCGCAAACAAGACCGCCAGACCTCCGGCTGAGACAAAATTTCAGCAAGTGTGTAAGAACCGCGAATGGGCGAGCTAGAAGCGGGCATCATACCTTCCTCGACGAAGCCAGACCCAGGTGCAAATCGGGGTCAGGCTTTCTGGCGAATTCCTCCTGGTCTTTCTGTTTCGCGCCTCACGCGCATAAACCCAATTCCACGAATGGCCTCAAGAATTCGACACCACCGTTTGGACAGCGATTTGCCGCTGAAAATCCTGGATATCTTTTTGTTTGGCGGCGCCTGGAGAATCCGCCAAGCAATTCGCCGCAGCACAGGCGGCCGCGAGGCGCAGGGCGTCTTGCGGGGAATATGCGGACGCGAGAGCGAATGCAAAACCGGCCAACGCTGAATCTCCGCAGCCCACGGTCGAGCGCGCCTCGAGGGGAAGGGCGGGCGCAAAAAGCACTGCGGCATCTGCACCGGCGCAAAACAGAAGCCCCTCCGACCCGAGACTCAGGGCCGCGCTTTGCGCGCCAAGGCCGAGCAATTTACGGATGGCAGCGGACGCTTCGCGGACGGTGTTGATTGCCGTGCCCAGGATCAGAGTTGTTTCTTCCCTATTGGGCTTCACAAAATATGGCTTGGCCGCAAGCGCGAGACCCAGCGGCTCACCACTGGTGTCCAGGAAAGTTTTGCAACCCGACTCCCGCGCGGTGGAGATGAGATGCGCGTAGAGTTCTGGTCGGGCATGCGCGGGAAGGCTGCCGGAGAAGATGACGGATTGATTTTCAGAGTCGTCAGCAAATGCTTTTCGGCATGCGCCTTCAAATTCCGTCCATTCGGCCGGGCCCAAGGGCGAACCTGGTTCGAGAATTTCGGTCACCGAGCCATCTTCTTCCACAATTTCCAAGTTCGTGCGCGTGGGCTGACAGGTGGCGCAGGCGGTCGAGCGAATTCCGAGGGCCGAAAGCCCGGCTTTGAGGTTTTCGCCGCTCGCTCCGCCGCAGGGACCAATCCAGTGCGGGTGCCCGCCCAGTGTTTGGAGCACCATGGCCACGTGTACGGCTTTTCCACCAGGAAAGCTCTGCACCGCACGCACGCGATTCACCTCGCCACGCAGAAGGCACGACACCGTGAGGCGCTTGTCAATCGCCGGATTGGGGCTGACGCAAAGAAACATGGCGCGGTTCTTGCCCGTCACTCCCTGGCGCGGGAAGCCGCGCCCATTTTTTCAAACCAGGGGCGCGCCGCGCGGAGACTAGAGTTCACGTTCTGAATGTTTCGCACACCGTGCTCGAGCAGCCATTCCTCGAGCGCGGAAGGGCCCTGCGCGACGAAGACGGGCACGCCGCCCTGCCAGGTTGCGCGCCCACAGAGCACGCCGGAAAAGTCCGAGCCGGCTTCGGCGGCCAGGCGCAAGGCATCCGTAAAAATCGCGTTGGGCACGCCTTCCGACAAATAGATGAAGGGAAGACGCGCTGCCTCGGAGGCGCGTTTGAACAGGGCCAGCGCTTCCGAGCGCGAGTGAACGACCTGCGAACGGGGCAAACCGGGGGATTCGACAAAATTCATACTCACGGGCACGCCCACTTTCAATACATCTACGGCGTACCGGGGGTCACAGAATTCTTCGATCGCGGGAATCACCACCTCGGGTTTAATGCGCGCGAATTCGGGACTCTTTTCATCCATTTCATCGTGATAGCTGACGAGTTCGAGGAAAAAGGGAACATCGGCGTCGCGACATTCGGCGCCCACGCGGGCGACCCACTTTTGCTTGAAGGCGTTGACCGGGGCGGCGCTGAACGGGGAATAGTACAACAGAACTTTTACGGCATCGGCGCCGGACTTTTTCAGACCCGCGGCGGCGAAACCATCCAGCAAGCGCGGCAAGCGCCCGGGAACGGACTTGTCGTAACCGCTCTGCTCATACGCGAGGAGAAGCCCGGCGCCCTGGGCGCGACGAGCAGCGGCGGGCAAGCCAAATTCGGGATCGAGGAGAATGGCGCTGGCGTAGGGGGTCAGAAATTGGCTGACTTTTTCCTTGAACTGCACCAGCCACTCGGCGGGAATAGCACTGGCATCGCGGCCGCTGGCCTTGGCAAAGAGCTTGCGCAGCGCGCTGCGCTGGTCGATGGCCAGCGCAGCGATGATGCCGCGCTCGTCCGCCAAGGCCTGCAGTCCGTTTTGTTTTCCAGACGAAAGTGACAAAACCCTCTCCGTGAAACGAGGTAAAAACTATTGGACGTCCACTAGCCAGACAGCCGCCGCGCGATCGAACGCGGGGAGCGAAAACAATTGCGAGTCGCCGGCCGGTGTTGAACTTACCTGCTGCTCGTCCCCCAGAAACGGCAGGAAGTGCAGGACACATTTGCGGCGGGACGGGACGATGATCTTCACCGTATCGTCGAGCGACGGTTTGACATTCTGGTGGGGGACGATGCCCGCTACGTTCATCAGAAACACATGGGGCTGGCCGTCCACCAGAGCGGTGTTGGAAGCAATGAAAGACGAAGCGCGTACGGTTAAATCCGCCGACGGCGAAATGGCGGCGACGAATTCCGCGGGCTGGTTTTGCGACCCGCCATGAAAGTCCTTCTCTAAGGCCTGCAAATAGACGCTGCCCGGCGAGTTAGGGAAGAGAGTTACATCCTGCTGCCCTGCGGGGAGACTCGTGCCATCTACGCCCGCGACAACCAGCTTTCCGCCGCGCGTTAAAAACTTTCTCAGTTGACCGCGCTCGGAGTCGTCGAGGACCGAGACGTCCGGAAGCACCAGAGTTGCGCCGCGAAAATCGGAAAGGGTTCTCGGAGTGACCACCTGAAACTCTCCATGGTTTTGCAAGAGCAAGAGGAGGGTTCCACGGTAGGAGGGAAGAAAGCGCTGGGGATCGAAATTGCGGCTCGCGGGAGAAAAGTAGACGCCAACCGGACGGATGGGCGTGCGCGGAAGATAGAAAGTTCTTTCGTGCTTGGCGATCCAATCGAAAATCTGCTTGCGGGTAGCGGGATCATTCGAGCCTCCCATGGAGTGACCCGGAGCATCCCAGAAATTGGCGCCCGCGACCAGTTGCGAGGCTGCCAAGGTTCGCATGGCTTCACTGGGAGATACGTTCTTGTCGCCGTCCCAGGAATAATTCAGGATCCAGGTAGCTTTTCCCTGAGCAAACGAGCGAAAGCTGAGCATGCCCGCCTGATAGAGGAACCAGTCGAGCTGCGAACGCGAGGAGGCCATGTGATCGCCCTCGCCGAATTCATATTCGTGGGCGATGGCGTCGACTACTCCATACAATTCGTATACATCGGCCCCCACCCGGACGGCCTCCTGCTCGATTCCCGGATAGATTTCCGGAATGACCATGATGTCGGGGTTGACGCTGCGGGCGTTCTCGCGAATCTCGCGCATAAAGTCGGTGAAAGTGGCGATGCGAAAGATTATCCATTTCCGGAAACCGGGATTTGAGAAATCGCCGAGCGCCACGTCTTTGCGGGCGTCCAGGCCGTATTGCGCTTTGAACGCGGCCAGGGTGTAAGAGTCGAAGCTGGCCCAGGTATCTTCCCAGCCTTCAAAGTGCGTCATCCAGTATGGAATATCGACATAGATGCCATCGATGCCGGTGGCCGCGATTTGCCGCACGCGCTGCATGTAGACTTTGCGCCACTCCGGAGCGTATGGGGAGACCCACACGTCTTCGTCGCCCGGCCGAATCCAAAACGCAGTGCCGCCGCCGAATACCGCCGGTTCGCCGGTGATTTTCCGCTGCAGCCAGTCCGGGTGATCTTTCAGAACCGAATGTGCGGAGTCTTTGGCATTTGCGGTAATGCACTCGGTGCCGGCGATGTAAACAAACGCGTGGTTGTGGGCCTCGTGCGCAGCTTCCGCCACAGATTTGATGGCTTGCAACTTTTGCGTGGGATCGAGGAAGCTTTCGTAACGGCCGGGAATGTCGTTATCGACCTCGATGCCAGAAACGTTGGTTTTTGTTGCATTGGCGATGATGCTGGCTGCGTCTTTTCCGCGCAAGCCATAGGCGCCGATGCGCACATAGTGCGTCCAATCCTGTTCTTGGGCAGTGGTGCTTGTCGCTATCAGAGACGAGCCGGCCAGACACAAGCACAGTAGCGTAAGAGAGCGAAGCTGCGTGATAGGCATTAGAACTCGAATCGCAATCCGAACTGGCCGTGGCGAGGAGTGCTGCCCGGCGCCGAGGACAAGACGTCGCCGAAAGTGGAGCTGCCGTAGTTGAGGTCAGGAAACGCGAAACGCTCGGTATTCGTGAAATTGAAAAATTCCGCGCGGAGTTGCAGAGTCATCCCTTCGCGAACGGTGAACTCCTTGCTGAAGGTGACGTCCGTATTGTGAATTCCGTCGCCGCGCAAACTAGAAAAGTAGCGCGGCGCATTTCCGGGAACCTGGTCGCCCGGATCGGCGAAGCACGCGGAGTTGAACAGAGACGCCCCAGTTGCGGCGGCCTGATGGTAACTGATTCCGCTCGAGACCTGCGGACAGATGACGTCAGGTCTTTGATTTCCATCGTCGAGACGCGGCTGAGCCATGGCAATGGGAAGAGGCTGGCCAGTCTGGACCGTGATGATCGTGGAGAGAGACCAGCCGCCGACGATGCCGTCGAGAATACGGTTCATGTCCCGGCCAATCCAGCGGCCGCGGCCGACCGGGGCGTCCAAAACCGCAGCGAGCACGAAGCGGTGCGTAGCGTCATTGGCACTGACGGCCCACTCATTACTAAGCCTGTCCAGTTGTTGCGGATTGCCCAGATTGAGGTTTCCCACAAAGGCATTGAAGCCGACCGAGGAATCGTCAGTGGATTTCGAGTAGGTATAGTTTCCGTTGAAGCTGATGTAATGATTGGCGCGCTTCTGAAAGCGCACTTGCATGGAGTTGTACCAGGAATTGGCGCCGAAATTCGGCAAGCCCTGGAAGGTTCCGTTGAATTGCGGATAAGGCCGCAGCAGATTGAGCAGCGGGACAGTGGAAAGCGTGTACGCCGAGGCCGGTTCATTGAACAGCGCAGTCGGCCCGGTGAAGAGAGGCTGAAACGGATTCGGGACCGCCTGGGCCAGATAATTGCTGACGCAACTATCGGCGTCGCAATTGGGATCCAAGGCGTGCTGTTGCGCCGAAATTTGTGCGAGAAGGTCGGAAGGAATGAAGTTGCGATTCCTGGTACTCGAGTAGCCGCCCCACGGCAAATGAGTGCTGTGGTTGGCTGAGTAATCGATTCCGATGGTAATCTCCCCGGGCAACAGACGCTGGATCCCCAGGTTCCACTGGTAGATATCCGCGTTACGCGCCTCTTGCGTTCCGAGGTTGTTGGAGTTGTCATAGCCCCATTCGGCGAGTTTGCCGTACGCCTGGCCCTGCGGCGCGGAAATGCCCAGAGGGAAGGGATTTTCCAGCGTGGCAAACTCGGTCTGATAGTTGTCTATAGAGGACAGCACCGGGTCCGTAGTGCTGAAGGCAGTGCCCGGATATTGAAAGTTGGTGGCTGGACTCAGGCCATAGTAGATGCCCGCGCCGCCGCGCAAGACAGTTTGCGGATTAATGGACCACGCGAAACCGAGACGCGGGGCGACATTGTTTCGGTCGGTTGGGACCGACCGTCCTAAACCGCCCTGACCGACAAAGAGTGTGGTGCCTTTCAACTCCGTGGGAGTAGTCACCGAGGGGTCGAGACCCGAGGGAAGGTCGACGCTAACCCCAGTGTCGCTGGTGAAGTCGCTGTATTGCTGGTGATTGTAGCGCTCCGTGTACGGCGAACTCCACTCGTAGCGCAAACCGAGGTTGACCGTCAGGTGCGGAGTCACTTTCCAGTCGTCCTGTACGTAGAAGGCCGTCTCCATCGACTTGTCCGCCACCGAAGGCAGAATGTTGATCATGCTCGCGCCATCGTTGGCTGCAAACCCGGTGAGCAGGCTGGCGAAGGAATTTCCCTGTGTCGTATCGGAAGTGGCCGGCGAAGATGCAGTGATGTTTTGCGGAAACGAAAAATAGCCGGTCGGATAGTCGGGCTGAAAGAAATTATTGTAGAATTCCCGCTGTTCAAAGCCGAATTTCAACGTGTGCGGTCCCTTCACGACAGAGTACGCCGATGAGTAGCTCAGAAGGGTATGGGCGAAATTGGTGTCCGTACAACATTGCGTAAACTCGGAGAGCCAGTCATTGGTGCTGTCGAGAGCGATTGCCGGCATACGGTCCAGTCCGTTCGCGCTTGCCAAACTTGCGGGAAAACCCACGCTGGAAAGACTGGGAAAATTTGAGGTCACCGGCGCGACAACGCGATCGAGGGCGAGGCGGTTGGTCCAAACGCTCAAGGGCGTCACGTTCCAATCATATTCAAGGCCGACATTATGTACGTCAGTGTGCGAATTGAATCCGTCGTTGAAATTGCCGTTGGCCAATACGTACGGCACGTCGTATTCGCTGTGCTGCTGGCTGTACCTTACCGCAATCTTCTGATTCTCGTTGAAGTGGTGATCGATCTTGACGTCGAACTGATGGACAGGAGCATCGCTGAGGATGCTGGTTCGGAAATTGTCCAGTCCATACTGGTCGGGAGTGGTGTTCGGTTCCGGATACAGCTTTAACAGC
>JBEKSZ010000049.1:0-29461 GCA_049516615.1 Candidatus Acidiferrum sp.
TGGATTTTGTACTCCAGCACGCAAAGCGGTGAGGCGCGCTTGTGGAGAGTTCCTTCCGCAGGCGGCTCTGCGGAAATCGTGGCTGGGGTGAGCACACCGAGTTGGCATCCCACCATTCCACGCGCCGGAGGATCTCTCCTGGCCTATGAAAGCGCTCTCGGCGAATCGAGCATCTGGCGAATGAACATTTCCCCGCTCGACCAGGATCGCGGCAGCGTGGTCATCTCCGCGCTGGGTAGTAATGAAGGGCCGCAGCTTTCGCCGAACGGTCGCAAACTAGCGTTCATGTCCAACCGCGCGGGCAGCATGGAGATCTGGATCAGCGATCCTGACGGCTCCTATCCCTTAAAGCTGACGAGCCTCGATGGCTGCGGCTCGCCGCGCTGGTCGCCGGACAGCCGCAGCATCGTGTTCGATTCCATTCACACGGGAAGCCCGGCCGCATACGTGGTGGGCGTTGACGGGGGCGAGCCGCGCCCGGTGGCGGAAGGTAACTGGGAGACCTACGTGCCGAGCTGGTCGCACGACGGGAAGTGGATCTACTTCGCTTCCGATCGCGGCGGAGATTTCGTTTGGAAGACGGCGGCAGGCGGAGGAGGTCAACCAGTGCGGGTGACCCAGCACCCCAGTTTTGGCGCCCAGGAGTCCCCCGACGGCAAGACCCTCTACTTCGCGAGTTCCCGGTATCCCCTTCCCGAAATATGGCAAATGCCGGTTGCGGGTGGCCCAGAAACCTTGGTTTCCCCTCTGCTGCGGCCGGAATCCTGGGCTGGCTGGGTCGTCACGGAAAAAGGATTCTACTTCCTGGCGCCCGGGGGGGAAGGCAGCGCTACCATCGCCTATTTCGACCCGCAAGAGGGCTCGACCCGTTTGGTGGCTCGCTTAAGCGGGAACGCCTTTTGGCTCTCGGCGTCCGGCGACGGGAAGATCATTTGGTACAACCAGCGGCAGGAAGCGCAGAGTGTCATTTTGGTCAAGCGCGATTTCCACTAGCTCCCCGGAAAGCAAGGCAACTTAAGTTCAGGCTCCCGGATCAGAGGGAACATAGCTCTTCGCTCCACGAGGTCGCCGATGTGCCTATCTTTCCCGGTATTTTTTCTTGCGGCGGCTCTTGTTTGCCCAAGGGGGATTTCGGCCGCACAAGTGGAAACAACCGAAAGAGAACGGGCCCGTCGCCTGCTCCTTGAAGCCAGCCAGCTTATCGACCAAGTCCCTGAATCGCAGCGCCCCAGCGCAGTAGCCAATATCGCCAGCCAACTCTCACGTAGTGGAGATTTGGAAGACGCACTGAGAATCAGCCGCTCTGAAAAGAATCCGGGCGATCAGGACTTGGCAACCGACCTCGTCGTCTGGAACTTAGTTCAACAAGGCAACCTGGTGCAGGCTCTGGAGCTAGTCGAGAGCATATCCAACGAGCAGAACAGAAAGGTTCAATACGCACAATTGGCGGCATTCCTGGCAGAAAAAGGTGACCTGCCTGGGGCCCTCCGCATCGTAGAGATCAGCCGCGATCCGCAAGGACGGGTGTCCATTCTGGTACAAGTTGCGCAGCAAAAAGCGCGAAGCAAGGACCGGGACATCGCTGGAGCAACTGAGCTTCTCGACCGGGCGATCGAGAGCGCTGAAGAACTCATTCATGAGAATGCTTCTAACGCCAGCCTTCTTCCGGCGATCGCAACGACGCAGTCGGAAATCGGCGACATGACTGGCGCACTACGCACGTTAAGCGAATTGTCCGCAGTCGCGCACCAGTATGCAGGGCCTGAAGGCGACGGATTGTTGCTCTACTTGCTGGGTTGCGCGCAAGCCCAAGTGGGCGACCTGGTCGGCGCGCTAGTAACCCACGAAGAAATGGTACGGAAGTCGAATTTGGGATACTCCGACAGTGTACTGGTGACCATTGCAGAGGAACAGGCGAAGCAAGGATTGATGGCCGAAGCTTTGCAAAGCGCCGACCGCATCTCTGACAACGGCCTGAGATCCGCGGCGCTGCGCCAGGTTGCGATTGCGCGAGGAACAAACCGCTCATTGCAAGATGCGATCGAGGCCATTGACCGGATACCGGACAGTGCTTCCCGTTCAGAGGCTATCGGGGTGCTCGCGCTCGAACAGGCGGAGGCCGACAACCCCGCTGCGGCCCTCACGGCAGATCGAGCGCTGGAGTTCGCGAACGAGGCAGGGTCTAGAACGGTCTCTTCGGACAAAGGGCGGGAAATGGTCGCGGTTACGCGGGCGACACTCGGTGATTTTGCCGGGGCGGAAGAAATTATAAAAAGCATGCCCGAGGCCGAGTCGCGAGCGTGGCCGCTCTGGAATCTCGCGGAAATGTTGACAGAGGCAGGGCGGGAGAACGAAGCTCTGTCCCTTGCGGAAGGCGAAGCTGCGCCTCTGCCAAAACTTCACGCTCTCCTCGGTACTGCGCAGGGACTGCTGACGCGCGTGGCATCGAAAGAGCGGGCATCCACAGGCCATTAGACCGCTAAAACGCAGAAAGCGGACAACTGCTTCGGGCAGATTCCGATCTTCCCGACCAGCGCGTTGCTCAGAAGTTGCACGCCTTTTCTGTTGCGCGCCTTTTCTTGACAATCTCGGGACGCTGCCGCTATAGTGCCGCCACTCCACACTTCGCAAACTGAACCCTTTTCGCGACGGATTCGTAAACACTGACACTAGCAGCGTTCTCAGGAGGCAAAAGTTCTGTGGCCATTCTAAACGCGGCGGTTGCTCCACGTATTGCCAAAGAAGCAAGCGCCTCGGGGCGGTTTGGGAGATTCCTCGGGCGGTATTTCTATCTCTGCATGTCGCTGGTGCTGGCCGCGCTGGTGATTGTGGGCTTCAGCCGCACGGTCAACGCCAACCTGTTCCATGGCAACCCGCCAAGGCCGCTCCTCTTGTGGATACACGGCGTCGCCTTCTCGACGTGGGTGATCTTCTTCATCGCTCAGTCGGCGCTGGTGCGTGCGCGGAGAGTCAGCGTGCACCGCTTACTCGGCTGGTTTGGAGCGGGTCTGGCCGCAGTGATGGTTGTGCTGGGCCTGACCACCGCGGTGGTGATGACGCGGTTCGATACGCTTGTGCTACAGCAGAAGGATATAGATTCGTTCTTGTCCATTCCTTTCGTTGACATGCTCCTCTTTGGCTCGTGCATCGCGATGGCCATTTATTGGAAAAAGAAACCGGAATACCATCGGCGGCTAGTTTTCATCGCGAGCTGCCAACTTATGGACGCGGCCATCGGCAGATTCGATTTCATGTTCAACCACGCCTTATTTTTCCCCGCCTTAGACTGCCTGATCGCGCTGGGCCTGGTGCGCGATTGGATGGTGGACGGACGCGTCCACCGGGTGTATCTCTATGCGCTGCCCTCGTTGATCGCTGTCCAGAGTCTTGCCGTCTACGCCTGGAAAATCGATCCAAAGTGGTGGCAAGGGATCACGCAGGCCATCCTGCGAGGATGACGGGAAGTCTCGAAGGAAACGAGACCTGCCAAAGAGAAAGGCGGCAGGTCAAACCCCTCGGAAACGCGTGCCGCGCCCGGCACATTCTTGGGTCATCCTGCCACTTCCCCAAATCGACGGCGATTCCCACAAGCCGTTCGTCCGAGAAGGGACCCGCTCTAAAGATGGTTGAACGCGCTGCCGAGTGCGTCGCGGCAGAGCAAGCCCGCTAGTTCGCCCTCGCTCGGCCGAAACAAATTGTCATCACCATACGGATTTGGGCATCCAACGAGGCGATGCGGTTAAGGAAATCGGCGAGCGACGTTTCCTCGGACGGCGAAGTGTCCTAAAGCCGAGCGCGCGTTTGCGTTCCGCTCGCGACCGCCGCGCCGCGCAGGAAGCCTGGTCAAATGGGAGGTTCAGGATGAACGATCAACAAGATAAGGCGCAGTCTTCTCGAGCGCGAGATCAAGAGATCCGTGCAGCGCTCGATCGGCATTGGGCGGCGTCCGACGCCAACGATTTTGAGACCGAGCACCGCATCTATCACGAGGACGCTGTGCTGGATTACCCGCAGTCAGGCGAGCGAACGCGCGGTCGCGGCAACATACAGAAGCAACGGGCGAGTCAGCCGAACAAAAAGCGTTTTACGGTCCGGCGAATGATTGGCGGCGGTGATCTTTGGGTCACCGAATTCATCCTGGCATACGACGGCAAGCCCTCCTACACCGTGAGCATCATGGAGTTCAGCGGCGACAAGGTTATGCGGGAAACCCAGTACTTTGCGGATCCATTCCCGGCTCCCGCGTGGCGAGCTCAATTGGTCGAACGGATGGACACATAGTCTCGAAGCGCGAGAAATTCGCTAGCGAAACCGCCGTTTGCGCTTTGCGGCATTTCACTGACGAGGCGCAAGCCCCCTACCCCTGCTCGATCCAAACGTGGCGAAGACCCTGCGAAAATATCCAGCGGGAGAGTAATGGGATGGAGACGCCTGTTGGAGGACCGTCGCAGTTTTAGCATCCCAAGACGTCGTCAAGCTGGCTGATGCTGAAAAGGGGCGCACAGGTTCCATTTCGTAGACGGAAATTTACCTGTCTTGGCGACCGGCATCCAATCCGGACGCCACCTGGTTGAATCCTGGCTGCACATTGACCACGCCGAATTGGCGGTCGACAACCTCGCGGTGGGCCGCCATGGCCCACAGGAAACAAATGCGGTATCCGGGAACGGAAACGTTCGGATGATATCCGTTTGGCATAAGCACCGCGTCGCCATCACGCACCACGGTTACCAATTCGGGATATTCCGTATCGTTGTAAACGAGTTGAATCCCATAAGCGGGATTCGGCATATCGAAATAGACATACATCTCTTCTAGCATCGCGGCATGTTCATGCGGCGGCCAACTGGTCCAATTCCCGGGCTCTGCCTGTGTGAATCCGGCGATGAGCCTGCCCGCCTCGATATTTTTGGCTAGCAGCATGTGCAGGTGGCGCGTGCAGCCTGGCCCGCCGGTGCTGAAGTGTAATCCAGGATCCTTGGCTATCTCCGCAGAGCGCACCACCTGCAGCGGGTACCTTTTCGCGACGTCGGCCGAGAATTCCGCGATGTCCACGCGGCTCTTTGTCGTGACGCTAACCGAACAATCCCGCGGAATATAGATTGCATCGTACTGCCCCAGCTCGATCTCTTTTTCATCCACCGCCACTACCGCCTCGCCAGAGAGGCAGATCAACCCCGTTTCCCGATCTCGGGTCGAAAACGCCTCCATCGCTGTTCCGGCGTTCAGTAGGATTCGCCCATATGCCAGATGACGCATGGAGCTATTGCTGGGAGTAACGGAAACGTGCCGGCCCATACGCCCGCTGGTCTTCCGGAAAATCAATTTATCTACAGCGCTCTGCTCCTGCACGGTCATCGTAGCTCCTTATCCCCAAAACAATCTGCCGCGCGTCATGCGGCGAGACACTCATTCGCGTGGTTCACCCGCGAACTATAAGAGCTACCCGCCGGGCAGTCAAACCGTTAAAACTGAAGGCCCGTTTCACCCAGACTCAACAACCTGCAGTGCCAGTGGGCGGCTCGCAAATCGCGTGCGGCGCCGTCTTCATCGCGCCAGCCAGCCCCCGTCTACGACCAGAACGTGACCGTGCACGTAGTTGCTGGCAGGAGAACACAGAAAAACGGCTGCGCCGGCAAGTTCCTGCGGCTCACCCCATCGACCGGCGGGAATTCGCTCGAGGATCTGCCGGCTCCGGGCGGCATCGCTCCTGAGAACCGTAGTGTTGTCGGTGGCCATATATCCGGGCGCAATCGCATTCACATTGATTCCCTTGGCCGCCCATTCATTTGCGAACGCTTTGGTGAGCTGGGCCACTCCGCCCTTCGCGGCCGCGTAGGCAGGCACCAAGATGCCTCCCTCAAACGAAAGTACGGAGGCAATGTTTACGATCTTTCCTCCGCTTCCTTGCCGCAACATCTGCCGGCCTGCCAGTTGTGAAAGGCGAAAAACGGCGGTTAGGTCGACGGAGATGACTTCGTCCCAATGCTCGTCGGAATACTCTGCGGCGGGCGCTCGGCGAATGATCCCGGCGTTGTTGATCAGAATCTCGATGGAGCCGAATTCGGCGACGGTCTTCTCAATCAGCTCTGTGCAGACTTCGGCACTGGCCACGTCCCCGGCAAAATAAGCCGTCTTGCGGCCCAGTGCAAGAATCTCCTCCGAAGCGCTTCCTGGATTTACGTCCCGCCCATGACAAGCGACATTCGCGCCAGCCTGCGCTAAGGCCACAGCGATCGCGGCCCCCAATCCCCTGTGCGATCCAGTGACCAGAGCATTCTTCCCGGCGAGTTGGAATTCCTTGAGGATCATTGGGCCACCACCGATATCAGCTGTCCGCGCCACCTTCAAATTGCACCACTATCGTCCATTGTCACCCGGATCCTCGAATTTTTCGCGCCGTTCTTTGGCGAACGCTTTGTAAGCACTATTGCGAGCGTCCTGTGCGCAGTCGCTGCTCGTTGCAGCGATAAAATGGACATCCATCAACTCGAACTCTTTCTTGCCCCTGCTGGACTCTCGGGAGCATGACGCGGGCGGCGGAGAGAATCCGCCTCTCGCCCGGCGCCGTTAGCCTGAAGGCGGAAGACTACAAACCGTTCGCCGACCTGTCAAATTGTAAAAATTGCAGATAGTATTCAGCCGAACTCGAGCGATACCAGAAACATTCCTGGTTTCGCGCGAACCGGCTTTCGCGGCCCGAGGAAATCCTTGTGGCACGAAAGGGCGCTCCGTGCTACTGATAGGGCAGTCGAGTGCCAACTACGGGTTGGATTAAACCGATTTAGGCGATCGTGCATAGTGAAGCCGAACGGGAGCTGGTTGATGATTCTCAAGGTGTTTGAGGAAAGGAATTCGCTGGGCAAGGCGGCCGCGGCACAAGCAGCGGCCGCCCTGCAACGCGCGATCGCGGAACGCGGGGCGGCGCGTATCATCGCGGCGAGCGCGGCCTCGCAATTCGAGTTCCTGGCGGCCTTGACGGCGGCGCCGGGTATCGAATGGAAACGCGTGGAGCTCTTTCACCTGGACGAATACGTCGGCCTGCCGATGGCCCACCCCGCAAGCTTCTGCAAATTCCTGCAGGAGCGCTTGATTCGCAAGACGAACATCACTAACTGCCATCTGCTGGACGGCGAAGGACAACCCGGCGAGGTAATTCGTCGCACGAATGAGGCGATCAGCGCGTCGCCCATCGACGTGGCATTCGTGGGAATTGGAGAGAACGGCCACCTGGCCTTCAACGATCCACCCGCAGATTTCGACATCGAAGATCCGTACATTGTTGTGGATCTCGACCAGGCCTGCCGCGAACAGCAAGTCGCGGAGGGATGGTTCAAGGAATTGGCCGACGTCCCGAAGCGCGCCATCTCGATGTCCGTACGGCAAGTCCTCAAAGCCAAAGAAATTCTCGCGGTGGTGCCTGGCCCGCGCAAGGCGCAAGCCGTCAAGGCGTGCTTCGAGGGAGAAATCACGCCATCGGCGCCGGCCTCCATTTTGCGCACGCACCCGGCTGCCACGATTTATCTGGATCAGGAATCCGCGGCCTTGCTGAGTCCGGCCACGCTGTCTAGACTAGCCGCTTCGGCGTGACTATGCTCTTCCATCCCTTCTCATCGCAGCAAACCGTGGACTGAATGCCGGGTGCCAGCGGAACGGAAAGACCCGGGGACAATTCGGCGGCGCGGCGAACGATTCCTTCACTGCGCTGGTGGATTGGTGGACTCCTCTTCGCCTCGACGGTGATCAACTACATCGATCGGCAGACCCTGTCCCTGGTCGCACCCTACCTGAAACAGGACAATCACTGGAGCAACACGGACTACGCCAACATCGTGGTCGCCTTTCGGGTGGCGTATTCGATCGGACAGACGCTGTGTGGAAGGCTGATGGACCGTGTAGGAACCAAACGCGGTTTGACGATTACGGTGTTGTGGTATTCGATTGTGTCGATTTTCACTCCTCTGGCGCGGGGCTTCTATAGTTTCCTGGGATTTCGCTTCCTGCTCGGGGCAGGAGAGTCCGGCAACTGGCCGGGAGCAACCAAAGCGGTCGCCGAGTGGTTCCCCAAGCACGAACGCGGGCTGGCTACCGCACTGTTTGACAGCGGCTCCTCCATCGGCGGAGCGATCGCGCCGTTTGTGGTGCTGGGTCTGTATTTCCGATGGGGACTACGCCCGGCGTTCGTTGTTCCCGGCCTGCTCGGCGGACTCTGGCTGATCGCCTGGCGCTGGCTGTACTACCGGCCCGAAGACCATCCTCGGCTCGGCGCGGAAGAGCGCGCGATGATCCTTGCCGACATCGCCAGCCAGGCCTCCCAAGGCAGAAATCGCCCGCGCTGGAGCGACCTCCTGAAATTGCCGCAGACCTGGGGCACGATTATTGCCCGGGCCTTTCCCGACCCCGTCTATTTTTTCATTGCCGATTGGTTCCCGATTTATCTGGTGGCCAAAGGCATCTCGCTAAGGACCGGCTTGATCGCGGTGTGGATTCCATTCGTGGCCACCGATCTCGGCAATTTCTTTGCCGGCTGGATGTCGGGTTACTTAATCCGGCGAGGCTGGCCAGTCGGAAAAGCCCGCAAGGCGCTGGTCGTGTTTGGCGGAATCGGCGTGACACTGCTGATCCCCACGGTGTTCACCACCAGTCTCCATACGATCACCTGGCTCTTCGCGGTAGCGACGTTCTGCTACGGGTCCTTTACCACCATCGCCAACGTGCTGCCTTCCGATCTTTTTGGCAGCGAATCGGTCGCAACGGTCAGCGGGCTCAGCGGAACGGGCGCGGCTATCGGGACCATCATCGTGTTTGAGCTGGCCGGACATCTTTCCGACGCGCGGCTGGCGACGGGCACGCACCTGTTCGATCCGCTGATGGTCGCGGCGGGTTTGATTCCGTTCGTGGGAATGATTCTGGTTTTGCTTTTGATCCGCAACACTAAAGCCACAGAGCAAGGACTGGTGCGCCGCATCTGAAGATTGCAGAGAATCGTTCGGATGGTTGCGCGACAGGCAAGAGTTGCTAGAAGGCGAGAGATCTCGGTTGCCCTGAAGAATCCGACTTTCGGGAACCAGATGCGACTGGAATCCGCGTGGGCCCGCGGTTGCTGGCCAAAGCAGATTGATGAGGCGATTGACAATGCGAATTGACTTTTTTGCTGGTGAGAGACCGGCCCATGAGACCCGCCTCGGCCGTAGAAAAATATTATTGGGCCTACACGCATCCGTCATGTTCCTGCGACGCATCGTTTGTGCCGCGCAAGGAGGCTCCGCGCGACGAGGAAATCGAAAGTTTCCCTGCCTGGGGAGTATGTGCCGCTACAAGCGGGTTCCGAAAAGGCAATTCACCGCCAAGGATCAACGCTTGAAGAGCAAAGCTCTTCTACTCGGCTCTTACAGCCGATGCATTTGGCAAATCACGGTTCTGGGTTTCGCCGTGGCATTGCCGATGGCCGCAGCCGCCTCCCCGAGCCGGCGGGTCACTCCAGCGGATGTTCTCTCTCTCATGGAGCGTGTGGCGGATTGGCAGCTCGCGCATCCTTCCGTGCACCCAGCAACCCACTGGACATCTGCCGCCGGCGACGCGGGGATGATGGCACTCGCTGGCATCTCCGGCGACGCGAAATACCGTGACGCGCTGCTCGCCATAGGAGAGACGAACGGCTGGAACCTCGGACCCAACATGTACCATGCCGACGACTTGGCCATCGGCCAAACCTACGCCAGCCTTTATTTTCTTTACCGCGACCCCAAAATGATTGCGCCGCTGCGGTCACGACTCGATACCGTTCTCTCCACGCCCCCGGAGGTCGCAAGTCTGGATTTCCGTCAACCGTACGACCAGGTATCGCAACTGTGGTCCTGGTGCGATTCGCTGTTCATGGCTCCTCCCGTATGGATGCAGCTCTTCGCCGCCACCGGCAACGAGCGCTATCTCGATTTTGCAGTGAAGAATTGGTGGCGTACCACGGACTATCTTTACGATCCGAGCGAGCATCTCTACTTCCGCGACAGCACCTACTTCGACCGCCGCGAAGCCAACGGCAAGAAAATCTTCTGGAGCCGCGGCAATGGTTGGGTCATGGCCGGGTTAGTCCGCATGCTGCAGTTGTTGCCGGCAAACCATCCGAGCCGGGCAGGTTTCGAGCGATTGTTTCAAGCAATGGCGGCGGCGATTGTCGGGGCTCAGCAACCCGACGGCTTGTGGCACGCGAGCTTGCTCGATCCGCACAGTTATCCGCTGAAGGAGACGAGCGGCTCCGGTTTTTATGTTTACGCGCTGACTTGGGGCGTGAATCAAGGCTTGCTCGATGGCGCAAAATTTAAACCTGTGATCCGCAACGCCTGGACGGCCCTCGCCAGTAGCGTGGACGGCCAGGGCAAATTGACGCATGTTCAACCGATCGGTTCCGACCCGAAAACGTTCGCAAACGATTCCACCGAGGTGTATGGCGTCGGCGCGTTTCTGCTGGCGGGCAGCGAGTTGTACCGCCTGGCGGTGTTTGAGAATGCCAAGCCGCTGGCGATCAAGGTGACCAATTCGGCGGCATTGTACCGCCATTGCGAAACCGTGGAACTGAGCCTTCATCGATTGGCCCGCCGCGGACTGCGCTCGACCAACTTGACCGTGATGGATGGCCTCGGGTCCCGCATTCTCGATTCGCAGACCTACGCCAGCGAACCAGGGCAGTCGCCGGACACCTTCCTTTTCCAGACGGATCTCGCGCCGGGAGAGTCGCGGACTTTCTACCTCATGGACGTTTCCGCTCTGGCTGCCATGCCGCCCCCGATTGTGAAAACGTACGCGCGGCAAATCGGCGAGCGCTACCGCGACATGGCCTGGGAGAGCGATCGAATCGCCCATCGGGTGTACCACCAAGACCTGATTCCAGCCGAAGGCACCGTGAGCAGTGGCGTGGATGTGTGGGTAAAGAGCACACGAGCCATGGTGATCGACAAGTGGTACAAGAACGGCGATTATCACCAAGAGCACGGCGAAGGATTGGATGATTATCGCGTCGGGCGCAGCCGGGGTTGCGGTGGCCTGGGTATTTGGGACGGTCACAGCTACTACGTCTCGAGTAATTACAGCCGTGCGCGAATCATCACCACAGGACCCCTCCGTTCCGAATTCGAGTTGAGCTACGATGCCTGGGAAGCCGGTGAAGGAAAAATCTCCGAAACCAAGCGAATCCGCATGGACGCCGGTTCCAACATGACTCGCGTCGAAAGTATATTCGTCGGGAGCCACCGCGCGAGGTTTGAGGTCGGGATCGGCGTCGCGCAACGTCCAGGCCACGGCGTGGTCGCCAAGAACCAAGAAGAAGGTTGGATGAGTTATTGGCAGCCCGCCGATCGGGATCGCGGGAACATAGGATGCGCGATTGTACTGCCGGACAAGATCGAGGAGTTCGCGACGGAAAGCGCCACGCTGCCCGAGGTAACGCAAACAGACCTCGTTACACCGAGCGACGAAGGTTTGCCACCGGTTGCCAACCTGCTGGCCATCACCCCAGCGGAGACCGGCAAGCCGTTCCTGTACTATCTCGGCGCGGGCTGGAGCAAGAGCGGCGATTTTCCCGCGGAAACCGACTGGGAGGATTACGTGCGACAATTCGTCGCACGGCTTCATGCGCCGCTAAAAGTCACACCCTAGAATAAATAACGAACTGCTGGCGCGGTCTTTGCCTAAGACCCTCGCAACGGTCGCGAAAAACCCGACAGTTCGTATTGCTTTTGAGAGCTACGCGTCCATGCCTGCGGTTAAACAACGCTCTTCGTCACCCTCTAGAGCATTTGCCGTCATGGCCATGCGATACCGTCCAAAGCGCTATCGGAATGCAGGACGTAACCCGCAGAAATTCAGTGAGTTATCAGGGTTGCAGAACCTTCCTGTTACAGCAGCCGTTTCAGAGTGGAATCGCTGCGTCAATTTGGAATTTCGGACCAGTAATTGCGATGGCTCGGCCCCGTGCTATGATCCGCTCTCAGAATGAATACCAAGCAAGGAAAAGACTTCCCCGTGCAACAAATCACTTAACCAGCGACTCTCGAAAAAAGCACCTCTCTCTGATTCCGCGTCCGCGCGGTTCGATTGTCACTCTGATTCAAATGGGAGGAACCTATGTTTGACAGCGTACTCCCCGCCGAGAGCGAGCTGATCAGAGTGGGTGTTTCTCGGTGGTTATGGGCGACCCAGAGCTTCGCCTTGATTTGCACGATCGCTTTGGGCGTAGGATTTGTAGCTGAGGCCGCGGCGGATCAGAATGTGCTGGTAGCCCTAATCTTTTTTGGCCGCTGGGGGGCGCTCAGCCTTGCACTGCTTTATCTTTTATTCCGTAGGGGGAAGAATTTACTGGCATTTGCGCTGGGTCTCGGCGCGGCAACGGCTTTCATTGCCCTGCTTCCAGTGGCCGCTATGTTGTCGCGGTCCGGGCGCCATCTGGCTTTCTTCATCGTGGTGTTTAGTGGGATTCTGCCGCCGTTTGCCAATTTGAAGAACGGGCTCCACCCACAACTTGCCACACTCGGGGCGTTGCTCCTTTGGTTCTTCAGTATTTCTTTGGCAATGCTCGGGCTTAGCAGTATTGTCGCATTCCAGAAGATGGCGCTTGAGGCCAAGGGGGTGGGGAAACTGCGATTGGCCTTTCGCGGCGGAATGTGTTGCGCACTTGTCGTTTGGCTGATATTCACGCTGCTTGGCCTCTTTTTCGGGGGCTTCAGCATCTGAACTTTCCTTGCCCCGCGGCCAGGCTCCTGACCCACTTGGATCTCTGATCACTATCTTCTTCTATAGTAGGTACCGCTCCGAGTACGTTTGCAGACCTCGGCAATCGGCTGTAGGCCAGCTTATCCGCGTTCTTGCCTGTTTGGCCACGCTATAAACCATGGACAGCGGGTGAAGCGATTTTTCACGGCGGTGCGGGTAGAGGCTACGAGACACAGCCCGCCGCAGAGCAGCAGCAACGTGCCAGGCTCGGGCACACCGAGCGGACCGCTGGATGTAGTTACGACGTTCGAGTACGTGGCCACTGTGGGGCTCAAAGAGTTGATATCTACGATGAGCAAGCTATCGAAACCCGTAGGATCGCTGCTGGGAATTGGATTGCCATCAGGGTCGTAAATGAACATTGAGAACTGGTCCGGCGCCAGCGCGCCGGCCGAAACGCTAGTGGTCAGCTCCAGGGAAAACGATAGCTGGCTGCCGGCAGTGAAAAAACCTGCGAAGACGTTCGTGAACTGGTCGTCGGTGATTATCGCTCCCCCCGTCAAGTTTGCGCCGGATACGACATCGCCGAAGGTATTGAAGGCGTCTACCGCGCCACCGCTACCGCCGACCCCGAAAGAAAAATCGCTCAGGGTCGCAGTGTTGGTTCCCGGAGTGGGCGTGTTGCCGTCGGTAAGCACAAAAAAGACTTCGGAAGGACCACTTTGCCCCAGGCCAGAGGTATCGACGCTGACGGTAGTCGAAATGCCGTCCGCGTAAGCGCCCCGTTGGGTTAGCAGCAAGCCTATCGCGACCAGTAACACTGCCGCGACCCGCGCGGAAAGAACTCCGCCGCACTGCGAGGATGGTGGATTTTGGTTCGCTTGGATTTCCTTTGTAGTGGTCATAGAGCGATCTCCCTTATGGTGCGCCGCTTCCCGCCTCCACCTGAGTGCCGTATGTGAAAGCGGCGTGGCTGGGGTCGGTGAAATACAAAAGAACATTGGTGCTGCCGCCGGGCGCCAGCGAGAGGGTGGCATCGGTGACGTATGGGATTCCGGGCACCGCACAAGTGGTGACACCGGTAGGATTGAACAATTTCGCATTGCCGCTGAGCCCGGGGATAACGAGCGAAATGGGACCGGGGATCGAAATGCTCCCGGAATTTGTCAGCGTAACCGTTTGTTCGTACAGATGGGTGGCGGGACTGTACAAGTACGGACCGCGCGTTACGGTGATGTCAGCGGAGACGTTGGCCTGGCAGGGCGTGGACGCCGTCGGCGCGTCCCTGACCGTGATCAATTCGGTGACGTTCACGGGGACCCCAGTTGGTGGCAGAGCAATGGTGCCGGTGCCGCTTCCCGATCCGCTAAGAGTTATCGTTTGCGTGTAGCTCGTTCCCGACACCGCACTTGGCGGGCTACTCAGGGCTGCGTCGTCCGTCAAGGTGATGGCACCGCTCGGCGACGTGCCGGCGTAAGAGATTGTGAAAGAGCATTGCCCGCCGCTCGGCAAGGATGCGGGAAGAGCGGTCGCGCCATTCGAACAAACTGTCGAAATAATCGTGAAACCTGGGGTAATTTGAAGGGGACCGCTGAACACCAGTGGCGCGCCTCCCACGTTGTACATTGTCAGCGTTTGGATTTGCCCAGGCGTACCGTTGAACCCCACGCCCGCCGTCGAGAAATACGCTGCTGGCGGGGCGAAATTGGTGAGCAGCGGAGAGATAAACACCGCGTCATTGACGGTGATTGCTTCTTGAATCATCAGCGAAGGATTTATCTGGACGGTCGACGAAATCGTAGACACTGCGTTGGTATCCACCTGGTCTTCGGTGGCGGAGAAGGAAATCGTAAACGATCCGGTCAACGTCGGCGTGACTACGAGCGAGAAGGAGGCCGTCGCCCCCATCGCTATCGCGCCAAGATTGCACTGTGTTCTGCCACCAGCTATGAGAGAACAGTTCCCCTGACTAGGCGTGGTGCTTGGTGATGACAACGTGGCGGGAATGAAAAAAGTGACAGAGGCATCCGTGGCGATCGAGGGGCCATTGTTGGTGACAGTAAACAAGTAAGAAAGAGCCGCATTTTGAAAAGCGGGTGTCGGCGACGTTGTGACAGCCAGCATCAGGTCCGCCTGCGCAGGACTAAACGGAACAGCAAGATTCGCCAAGGCGTCCGAAGCGGGCGCGCCTTCGGGTTCGCCGGAGGTCGCGCTAAACGCGATAGTATAGGTTCCAGCTAGGGCCGAGGTCACAACAAAAGGAATTGCTCCCGTGTTTGCGAGCGGAGCCAGGCTCGATATGGTGCATACCACCTGCGAGACCGTCACCTTGCTGCACGGCGTTGCGGGAGATCCTCCGGAGACAAATTGCAGGCCCACAGGAAGTGCCGCGGCGATCTTGATGTTCGTGGCTGTGACGTCACTGCCGTCGGTAAGCGTCAAGCCTATTGTGGCGTTGGTGTTGACCATTCCACCGCTTTCCAACGCGGCGGCGAGAACCAAATGCGCGGCGGGCGCGGCGTTGATTTGTAGTGCGATATTAGCTATGGCGTCGGACGCCGGTATGCCTTCCGCTTGATCGGCGCTCACGGTGAATGCGATCGTGTACGTTCCAGCCTCCGCAGCCGTAACCGTAAACGGAACTACGCCGGGGTTTGCTAGAGGCGCGAGACTCGCCAAAGTGCACAGTACCTGCGTCGCGGAAACGCTGTTGCACGGGAGCCCAACTAATCCCCCAGAGACAAACGCCATGCCAGGCGGCAGGTTCGCAGAGATCTTCACGTTCGTCGCCGCGACGTCGCTGCCATTGGCGAGGGTCAGCCCGACGAGGACGTTGGTATTGGCAGTCAAACCTTCGAGAGTCTCAAGTTCTGTACCAAGTACCAAGTGCGCCGTCTCGACGACCGCCGGCGCGTTCATGCCTTGCATCAGGGCGACCCCGGAGACACTCGCCAAGGCCAGGTCATGCACGCCCGGGCCAAAAAACGATCCCTCGACCACAGCGGCTGTATCCGAAGAGCCTACGTAGATGGTTGGAACCGGCGTGGTGCTGTTGAAAATCCCTGTACCGGGATTCAGCAGAACCGTCACCAATCCGTCTTCCGACAAAATGATGTCATTCGAGCCGTCGCCGTTGATGTCCCCGATGGCTCCTCTCAGGGAAACTGTGGTAGACGACGCGCTTAGTGCACTTAGCCGGTTGGCGAGATCCGTCTCAGCAAAGCTCAGGCCTCCGTTGTTGGCGAACACCAGCGGGTAAGGGCCGGTGCTTCCCGCCACGGAGCAGGTACCGCCCCCGCCGTCGATCACTAGCAAGCTGGGCAACACGCTGGTCGTAAAGGAACCGAGGGTAACGAATGCCGGATCAGAGTTTGCCTCCTTTGACTTAACGTAAACGGGCGCGCTAAATTTGCCGTTGCCCAAGCCGCGGAAAATCACCACGGCTCCGCCACTCAGCGAGGGCTCGAAATTAATGTCGTAGCCGCAAGCCCCACGGAGCGTGGCGACCAGATCCATATTGCCGTCGCCGTCCACATCGCCAACCGCCAAGGACGACAGGCTCAATCCAAACGCTGGCGCGCCCGTGACCACCAGCTTGGGGGTCGCACTTGACGGTCCATATGTTCCGCCTTGGTAGGTAAAAAGGTTGATCGTGCCATCGCTATTCGCTACCGCCACCGTGGAACTGCCCGACGCATCGAAAGCGCCAGCTGCGATGGCCAGAGGTTCCGCGCCACTGGATACGTTGGTACCGGTCGGCAAATAGGCCGGTGCTTGAAAGGCGCCGCCGCCGTTGCCCTGCAGGAAAGCCACCACGGGATTGCTGAAGTTTCCGGTCGTGTCGCCCAGGCTCACAGCAAAAATGCTCTGATTTCCGTTCGCTGTTCCGGTGGTTACGGCGAGCGGATTTCTTCCAGCAGGAAAGGTGACCTGCGGCGCATAGATTCCCGCAGATTTGCTCAAAAACACCGATACGGTATCGTCGCTCGTGTCACTCGAAGGATTGATGCCGTTGGCCACCACCAGGTCGTCGAGACCGTCACCGTTGAAATCCGCTTTGGCGATGGCTACCGGCTCATTGCCAGCCGGGTATGTTGCGGGCGCCAGAAACGTTCCGCCGCCCTGATTCAGGAGAACCGTGAGCCCCTGGCTCGGCTCGTAGAGAATCAGGTCGTTTTTTCCGTCTTCGTTGGCGTCCGCCACGATGGCTTGAATTCCATACACGCCCGGACCGATCACCGTGTTCGGCACGACTTTGCTGAGCAGCGGGGAAAAGCCCTGCGCGGAGTTGCTGAGGAACAGATTCACCGTCTGCGTTGTCGAGAATTGTCCTCCGCCCACGACGATCAAGTCCGGGTTTCCGTCGCCGTCCAGATCCGCCACCGTGAGCGATGCCGCATCATTCGTGGGAATGTTATAAATTGCGGGTCCGCCCACCGCAATTCCGCCACCGACGATTGAAAGCGGCCATATGAATGCCGTCGGAGCGCCAGCAAAACTAGCGATGGCCGCAAAGTAGGCGGCTCCTTTGGAAGTAAAGACGGAAATTGGGCCGTTGCCAACGCCGCTCGGCGTTCCGAGGGTTCCCTCTGAAACCGGCGCCTGCAACACGCCGTCGTTCAACTGCGAGAGCTTGGCGGTGCCATCGGAATACACCACTAGCACCGCCGTCACACTTCCCACGTTCAAAGGATAGGCTGCGGTGACGTTGGCGGCGGAAGAGGAAGTCGTCGTCGTAGTCGAAGACACCGTGAACGTTCCCGCGCCGTCGTTGGACAGGACCGTAACCACAGATACCTCGGTGGCGCCCGTCGGGAACGTAACATTGCTGAGAACCAGATTGAGTGTTCCGCCCGAATTCAAATATGCGGCGAGCGTCGACGCCACCTGTCCCAGCGAGACCGGATTCTGAAACGTGCCATCGCCGTTACCGCGCATCAGCAGCAAGTTGCCGTAGTCATCGGTGACCACTAAATCGAAACTGCCCGGTCCCACTACCGGCCCGGCCACAATTAAATTTAGCCCGTCCTGGACCACGGGCAGAGTCCCACTGGAACCAGGCGCGGCAAAGCTGCCGTCTCCGAGGCCGGAAAAAACGAAAAGCTGCCCACCATACCCTGTGCCGTTCGTAACGGCCACGTCAAAAAGTTTGCCGCCGCCATTGCCAAAATAGCCGCCGGCGGCATTGCCTGTTCCGATGTTTGAGGTGTTAGTGCCCAGGCCGTAGACAACTCCGGCCTTAAAAACGCTATTCGGCGCCGCAATCGTCTGCCCAGCGAGTGGCGTTGCACATCCGAAGCAGTATGCAAAAACCGCCAGCACCAAGGCGCGAGACACTTTATTCAGGAAGGCAGGTTTTGTCACGGCGTGTTCGAGCATCGATTCAGCCTTTCTGCGCCCATCCTGGTTCCACAGCCGCCGTGTGCGTTTTTCGGCTGGTATTTGTCCGGTGGGACGTGCGCGAGAATTCCGGGCGAACGTAATGCCCGCTAGTTGCTGGAGCCAAAGGTGATCACTACTGTGACGGCTACGGATTGTCCTGCGAGAACTGGCTGGGAAATGGTTCGCGAAGTGAGCAGGTTGTTCACCGGAAGCTCTTGGCCACAGACGAAACCTCCGAGCGCTGCGCTCGCTGCGACCGTTGAAAACGCAGTCGACACTGCGGCATTCGATACCTGCGTACCATTTCCAAAGAGATAAGGAATCGTTGCCTGAGCGGCCGAGCCTGAGAAGTCGCCCGACAAGTCGAAACCCGGCTCACATGAGATGATCCCATGCCCAACGGTAGTGATTGTTCCGCCAGCGGGATTGCTTGTTCCCGCTACGAGATTGGGTAGCGTGATGCTGCCAGACAATGTGTAACCAATAGCGTTATTGTTGACCGTTCCGGTGTTCGGCGTGTACGTCAGATTGTTGCTGCAGGCATTAGCGGAAATCGCGATCGACGGACAGAAGTTAGCGTTTCTTGTATCGTACAACATGCAGATGCCAGAGGGAGAGCCAAATAGACTTCCGTTGCACAGTATTCCGTCAGGCGCATACAGAGCGACGAAAAAACCCATCGAAGTGTATTCGCCGGAAAGAACGCCGGTGAGGACGTCAGCTCCTTCAAGCGGGTCGACAGCGTTTTCGAAATCTTGGTGCGATGCGAGCGTACCGTCCGGGTTTCGGACCTCAATTGTCCAACGCCCATGGACGGCGATGCCGTCGCCAGCGGTCTTTGCATGTGGCAACCGGGCGGGTGGCTCTTTCGCCTTCGCGGGGGTTTGCGTCGACTGCGCCGTTTTCGGAACCGGTGCCATGGTCGGGGCGAGCTGCGGTGAAACGATTGCTGTTGGTGATGAAGCCCAGGATGCGCTCGACTGCGCCCGGCTGATGCCCGCTGCGAGCAGCAGCACGACGATAATGATAGCCAAAACAAAACCACTAACGATACTTGGAGCCGATCCGCAATTACGATTCGCGGTCATCTTGTTCCTCCTTGGGAGTGCCTCCGCGCCGCTAAAAAACTCACTCGTCCAAAACTCGCCATTCGGGCCTGCAAATCATTCACACACACTTCGGCAAAGCAAGCCGCCGCTTGAATTTGCTTTCGCGGGGAGAGATCCCAGTTTCTCTAGGGCCGCTGATTCTGGGGACGAATCGGGGCGAGTCTGCGGAAACTCTGCCGAAACGTCAATGTACCGGTTGGAATTTATTTCTCTACTAAGTCTTAATCGATAGCGACCACAAAACACGCCGGTTAGGTCATTCTGTCAACCGAGGCTGCAGGGGTTCCGAGCTATGCTAAAATCGCGCCCATCCCCGACTGCTTGAAGAAAGACCGCCTATGGAGTCGGCCGCGCCCCCCCCAACGCTCAAGTTCGGTCCTTATATCGTGGACCTGGCCGTCGGAGAGGTGCGCAAGAACGGCTCGCGTATCCGCCTGCAGGAAAAGCCCTTGCGCGTCCTGGCACTGTTGGCCGAGAGACAGGGGCAACTCGTCACTCGCGAGGAGCTCCAAAAGCGTCTCTGGCCCGAAGACACTTTCGTCGATTTTGAGACCGGACTGAATACCGCGGTAAGCAAGCTCCGCGACGCTCTTTCCGACAGCGCGGAAAACCCTCGTTACATCGAAACCATTCCCCGCCGCGGCTACCGCTTCCTTATGCCCGTGGAATCACAAAACGAAAACCCCTTAAACGGCCATCGAGTGGGTTCCGGGATTTCGGAACAATCTATACCCGCCCGCCAAGTATTGACTCCGTCGGACCCGACGCCCGCCACTGCGAAATTTACCGCAATAGATGCCCTCAGAGCGTGGGCCAGAGCCTCGGTATTGCGAACGACCCTTTGGATTTCGCTGGCGACTGCCGTCGTGCTGGCGCTAGTGACCGGTAGTTACCTGTACTCCCACCGCACGCCAAAGCTCACTGACAAGGACACGATCGTCCTCGCAGACTTCGCCAACTCGACGGGCGACACGATATTCGATGACGCGCTGAAGACGGCGCTCGATGTTTCCTTACGACAGTCGCCTTTCTTCAATGTGCTATCTGACAGCAGAATCGCGCAAACCTTACAACAGATGACTCGGCCAGCCGGCATAAAACTCACGCCTGAGATAGCCCGCGAACTTTGCCAGCGGGCTGGCGGTAAGGCTTATATTTCCGGATCGATTGGCAGCCTCGGCAGCGAATATGTCCTGGGTCTCAAAGTGGTGGATTGTCAAAGTGGGGATGTGCTAACGAAGGAGCAGGTCACCGCCAAATCCAAAGAGACAGTTCTCGACGCGCTGGGTGTCGCAGCATCCAAACTACGCGGCCAATTGGGCGAATCGCTGGCTTCGGTGCAGAAGTTTAACGTTCCGTTGTACCAAGCCACCACGCCTTCCCTCGAGGCTTTGAAAGCGTGGAGTCTTGGATTGGATAAGAATCGCAGCGTAGAAGCCCTGACCAACTTCCAGCGTGCCGTCAAACTAGATCCCAACTTTGCCATGGCTTATAGGTCGTTGGGCGGTTACTACCTGGGCCTCTCCGAGAACACTCGGGCGGCTGACTACCTGACCAAAGCTTTCCAGTTGCGAGAACATACCGACGAGTCGGAAAGACTGCTGGTCACAGCTGACTACTACTCGTTTGTCACCGGCGAGTTGGACAAAGCGGCAAAGGCGTTTCAAGAGGAGATCGAGATCTATCCCCGCGCTACGGGGGCGTACGAAGATTATGCCGGAGTGCTCGCTTCGCTGGGGCAATACGAAAAAGCGGCGGAACTTACGAAAAAAGCCATGAGCCTTGAGTCGGAAATCGAAGAGTGGTACGAGAACCTCGGATTCCTCGATGTTAATTTGCAGCGTTTCGCCGAAGCCCGGGGAGCGCTTCGTGAAGCGCAGAAACGAAGTAATACCCTTGGACTTCACACAATTCTCTACGCTCTTGCCTTCCTCACCTCGGACTCCGCGGCTATGGCCGAACAGGAAAAATCGTTTGCAGCAATTCCTGATCACGAGACCTATGGACTTGCCATGGCATCGGATACCCAGGCGTACAGTGGTCATCTCGCCCAAGCGTCCGAGCTGGCCAGGCGAGCTGTGGAGTCCGCAGTCCACACGGACAACAGGGAAAATGGTGGCGTCTTCCTGGCGAATGCCGCTCTGCGACAAGCGGCTTACGGTAACTTTGGTGAAGCACGCCAGTCAGCTGGAGCTGCTTTGAGACTTGCTCCGGCGAGTCAGGGAACCGAAGTCGAAGCCGCACTGGCACTCGCGATGGCTGGTGATACCGCGCGGGCCGAATCTGTGGCGCAAAACTTGGGAAAGCTCTTCCCGCTAGACACCCAGATGCAGCTACTGTGGCTACCCGCGATTCGTGCGCAGTTGGCGCTGGATCGAAGGAACCCGACCTATGCACTGACTCCCCTACAAGCTGCTTCGCCGATGGAGTTAGGCAACGTCCCGTTCGGAACCACAACTGGCCTTTACCACCTGTACGTCCGAGGCCAAGCATACTTGGCGGCCGGACAAGGCAGCGCCGCCGCAGCCGAGTTTCAGAAAATCATCGATCACAGCGGCATCGTCTGGAACTGCTGGACAGGCGCGCTAGCGCATCTGGGTGTAGCCCGTGCGAACGCCCTGCAAGCGAGAACCTCGCAAGGCCCCGATGCCGACGCCGCCCGCCTACGGGCTCTTGCCGCATACAAGGATTTCTTAGCGCTGTGGAAAAACGCCGATCCCGACATCCCCATCCTGAAACAAGCCAAGTCGGAATATGCCAAGCTGCAGTAGCGTCAGGTGAAGCCCCAGGAATTCACATGTTCGCGAGGCGCGACCGTCGTCACCGGCAGAACGTCGAACTCGTTTAAGTACACTTTCACATTGGTGGCCACCGTGAAGGTCTTGTGTTGGCCATCTTCACGCCGCGATCATGTCGCCCCTCTCGATTCGAATGATGATCAGGATAAATCGGGATTTTCAACCGTGCCGCGGACCAATTCGAGCAGTTCCGCAACAACTCCATCCGGAAGTTCGTCGTGTGTCAGGCTTTCGCTCAGAGCCGTTAGATCGATCAAGCGTGCGAGTTGTCGCCAGTCTAGGGGCAGCTTTCCGCCTGATTCTAAATAGCCAGCTGAAAATTGCGCCTCGGCGGCAGAGTGCGATGTCCGTTCGTAACGAAGGAAATGCCCCAAGTCGACCAGTGGAGTACCGGACAGGGCGAATTCCCAATCGAGAATAGCGGCAACCTTCCAGCATCCCTCCGTGCGCCGCACCATGATATTTCGTTTTCCGAAATCGCCGTGGACCAGATGTGTCTGCGGGCCAAGCTCGGCAAGTCGTGGAGACAGAGACCAGGCGAACGCGCTGATTCCTTTCCGAACGGCCAATGGCACTCGCTCACGGAAGCTAGGAGATTCCAGGCAGTCATCAATAAAGGAGGCCAATTGATTCGCGGTCTCGAAATGGGGATCCACGACACTGAGACCCGCAGCCAGCCATCCCGACTTCCTAAAGGTCACGCGACCTATGGCCGCCACAGTCTCTCCCACCGAGTGAGCCGCTTGCGCTACCGCACTTGCGTCACCAGCGCGTTTCAATTCGCGAAAACTGATTCCTTCGATATGGCGGAAGAGTGCGAACGGTGGAAGATTGTCCCAGCCGTTTGGCTCCGCGTGAATCAATTCCGGAACCGGGACCGAACTCCCGATCAGCCGCATTACATCTATCTCTTTCTTGCAGAGCGAAAAATCGTGCTGATAAACACGGATCACAATCGAATCTGGTACACAGTTCAGTTTTATCCTGAAATTTGCGTTGCGAAGACCTTCACGAAGCGGCGTCACCTCAACTACAGAGGAGTTCGGAAAGGCGAGCCGTGCGATTCTCTCCAAGAGGACATGTGGATACGCAAAACGCGGCTCCTCAGAGAACCAGCGAGCCTGTCGGGCCGCTCCGCAGATCATCAGGGGATTATAAGGGACTCTTACTCGCGTAACGAGAAGCCCTGCGAGCTCATCTGTGAGCTGAGTTTGCTCCTATGGCTCCGATTGGAACGCTTCGTCCTCGTTCAGACGAACCGGGTCAAGTCCTAGTCGACGCGGTAACCGGAGAAATAGATTTCCTGGCTTCCGATTATCCAGCTTCCAAGGAAACTCACAGGCTGCCTTTCGGGGGTTAGCGATGGCCAGCCCTACGATCACCGTCCTTGCAATTTCCGTCGGAGAGAACGATCCCGAGACGATCCGGTCCCAAGCGAAGAAGAATAGCCAAATCAAGATCATCCGCGTCAGCCAAAAGAAAAAGCACGGAAGTGCCGTCCACTGAATCCAGCCCGAGCGGCGAACGCTGAGGCCGATGGCGATCCAGAGCGGAGATGTCTGCACAATGTGCCGAAGAACTCCGTGCGACAGGTCCCGACGACGAGCAAAGCAGCAATGATGGACACCGAGCAGACGGTTAAAATGCGTCAAGTTTATAGGGTTTTGGCCGATAGGATCGATTAGGGATGCATCCAAATGATCACAGCCGGAAACGAGGTCAAGAAGCAATCCTGGCCCGCAGGCGGAGGCAAAGAGCGCCGAAGATTCTCGCGTCACCAGCTTATTGACCGAGTGTTCATAATCACGGACAACGGCACTTTCACCGGCACCAGTTTCGAGATAAGCCAAGGGGGCATGTCGGCAGCGACGCTGGGAGACTTGCAGGTGGGACAAACGGTCAGTCTGACACCTGTAATGGGCAAGCGAATCAAGACCATCGTACGGCGTAATCAGGGCACGATGTTCGGATTTGAATTCACCGACCTGCCGGCCGACGTGAAGGAGAAGATTAAAACATTGTGCGAAACACTCCCGCTATTCCTCACCACCGCCAATATTTGACGACATCTCGACGAGTCGGTCTCGCCTCCGACCTTCAAGGGGCCGTTCACTTAGCGGAGTGCTCAAACCAGATGCACGCGTGGTCGATTTGGACATCACGGCATCGAAGAACGGAAAATCCAAGAACCTGCAATGTGGCGGCCTTTCGGGGAATTGTTTCCAATTGAACGCGTAGCGCCAATCGACGACCGATTGGTTCCTGCCCGGCGGGTCTGTGTTCTATGGGCAATTCTTTCAACTAGGGGAAAATCGTGACTTCTATCGGTTTGGTGATGAATGGCATTTATGACTACCGTCTTGTCGCACTGTCGGTCGTAATTGCAGTGATGGCTTCCTACGCAGCTCTTGACCTTGCTGGAAGGGTCACTTCGGCGCGTGGTCAAGCGCGCTATCTATGGTTGAGCGGCGGTGCCACGGCCATGGGCATGGGCATATGGTCAATGCACTATGTGGGGATGCTCGCTTTCCGTCTACCGGTTCCCGTTGAATACGACTGGCCAACGGTATTGGTTTCGCTTCTGGCCGCGATATTTGCTTCAGCCGTCGCACTATTTGTCGTAAGCCGCGAGCGAATGGGCTTCTTACCAGCCATCGTGGGCAGCGTACTCATGGGCAGCGCTATCGCTGGGATGCATTACATTGGGATGGCTGCGATGCGGCTCTCGGCGATGTGCCATTATTCTCCGGCGCTCGTAACGCTTTCCGTAGTTCTTGCCGTAGTGATTTCGCTGGTCGCTCTGTTGCTGACCTTTCATTTCCGCAGAGAAACTATTTCCTGGAGTTGGAAGAAGGGCGCGAGTGCGTTGGTCATGGGAGCGGCAATTCCCGTCATGCATTATACCGGTATGGCAGCGGCCACTTTTACGCCCACGGCGATGGCACCGGACGATGTCACGCATGCCCTGAACATCTCATCTCTTGGCACGGTCGGAATCATCCTCGTCACCTTCATGGTCCTGGGCCTGACGCTGGTGACTTCCATGGCCGACCGTCGATTCTCGGCTCAAGCAACGGAGTTGGAAGTCAGCGAGCTGCGCTTCCGGGCTGTTTTCGAAGGGGCGGGGATCGGAATTGCCATCACTGAACTTGCCAAGGGAAAGATCCTAGCCGTCAATCAAGCTTATCAAACGATGCTCGGTTGTACGTCGGAAGAGATGCAGTCAGCTGAGATCTTCGATCAGGTCACGCATCCAGACGATCGGGCTAAGGGCCGGCAAGCATTTGAGTGTCTTCGTGCCGGTCGGCAGGATCAAGTCCACATGGAGAATCGTTATGTCCGGCGCGACAGCAGCGAGGTGACAGCCAGCATTGATCTTTCTGTCTTACGCGACTCCCATGGAATGTCGCAATTTGTTCTGGGATTGGCCACGGACGTTACCCAACGCAAGCGAGCTGAGGCTGAGCTGCAAAGGGCTAAGGAATCAGCCGAAGCCGCTAGTGACGCTAAAAGTACATTTTTGGCAAACATGAGTCACGAAATTCGTACTCCGATGAACGGGATCTTGGGTATGACGGAGCTTGTCTTAGACACCGATCTAACCGTCGAGCAGCGCGAGAGTCTGGGCCTAGTTCGACTCTCAGCTGAATCGCTGCTGTCCATAATCAACGACATTCTGGACTTCTCCAAGATTGAGGCCGGAAAGTTCGAGCTTGAATCGATTCCTTTTGATTTGCGAGAGAGTCTGGGTGAAACAATGAAAGTGCTGAGTTTCCGTACCCACCAAAAGGGTCTTGAACTGATTTATGAAGTTCAGCCAGATGTTCCGGAGGCTTTGCTTGGCGATCCCGGCCGTATTCGGCAAATCCTGATTAATCTGATCGGAAACTCGATCAAATTCACCGACCGTGGTGAGATTTTTGTTAACGTCGAAGAGCAATCGCAAGGCCCCGCCACGACATTCTTGCATTTTGCGGTGAAAGACACCGGCATTGGAATCCCTACCGAGAAACAAGACAAGATATTTGAAGCCTTCTCGCAGGCCGATGGTTCCATGGCGCGAAAGTACGGCGGCACTGGGCTGGGGCTCACGATCTGCGTTAGGCTCGTGGGAATGATGGGTGGCCGGATTTGGGTCGAAAGCCAGCCTGGGAGCGGTAGTACCTTTCACTTTACGGTCCAGTTGGGGGTTCAGGATACCCCTTCGAGTCGCGCCCCAGTCTTCCAGCCGGAGCTGTTGCGCGATTTACACACTTTGGTCGTTGATGACAATTTCACAAATCGTCGCGTCCTACAAGGAATGCTAGCCCGGTGGGGTATGAAGCCGACCGCGGTCGACGGCGCCCGTGCGGCACTCCAGGCGCTCGAAATCGCCAAAAGCACTGGCCGTCCGTTTCCCTTGATTCTCTTGGATGGGCAGATGCCGGAGATGGACGGATTTACGTTTGCCGACAGGATTAAGAAAGACCCTGATTTGATGGGGGCTTCAATCATAATGCTAACGTCAGCCGGGCGCTTGGGCGACGCGGCACGATGTCGAGAGCTGGGGATATCAGGTTATCTCGTGAAGCCAATCCGCCAGGGGGAGCTGTTGGATTCGATTTGTCAAATTCTGCAGAAATCCCCGACGAAAAGCATCGAATCATTGGTGACCAGACATTCGTTGCGTGAGAGCAAGAGCCGCTCACGGGTACTGTTGGCAGAAGACAATCTGGTCAACCGAACGCTTGCCGTTCGCCTTCTTGAGAAGCGTGGTTATGTCGTGACCGTCGCGGGCGATGGGCGCGCAGCAGTTGCTGCAGTTGAAAAAGAGTCCTTCGATATCGTTCTGATGGACGTTCAAATGCCCGACATGGACGGATTTGAAGCGACGACAGCGATTCGACAAAGAGAGAAATCGACGGGAGGGCACATCCCAATCGTGGCTATGACTGCTCATGCACTGAAGGGCGATGAGGATCGCTGTTTGTCCGCCGGCATGGACGGATACGTCTCCAAACCGATTCGGACTCACGAGCTGTTTAGCACCATAGAGCGCGTCATGGGGAAACATAGTGACCAGAACGCCGGCGGCGAACAGCCCTGCGAAAGTGGGGCGTCCCTGACGAAGAGTACCATTACCGCAGAGAGCTGAAAGCGTCTCCAGCAAGCCGACCACAGTAGTGCCACCATGATCTGTTTGTGTGTCTGGCCGGATAATCTTCCGATATGGCCCTTCAACCAAAATCAAAAACACAGTCCAAAGTGAACACAATTCAGACCTGACCGCGAAACAGTTGTTCCAGTGCGGCGACGAACTACTGCCATGGAGATGGCGTTCGGAGGGACTGGCGACGGGTGTTCTCTCTTTGCTGGCAGTCGGCCAGCCGGTCTCGAACGAGGGTTTATCCTGGTCGCAAAAGAGCGAATGGGGACCGACGCCTCGACTTGCGCGGCTTTTCGTTTTCGAGTTGATCTGGGTAATTCTTCTTTTCGCCGGTCTGCGGTACTTTGTAGTCGGCCACTGACCTAGTGTTACGCTTTCATTGGGCTCTGACGCCTTTTTTGCCGCTACCAGGGCTTGCGCTAAAATCCTGGTAGAACGCGACTTACTACAGATATAAACTGAGGTTTCCCTTGCCGCAGCCACCCTCGTCATCCGCTAGACACCTTCTTTTTCGACGTGGCGTCCCGGAAGACGCAGCAGAACTGGCGGCACTGCACACCGCGGTCGCCGATCATCTAACCAGCCATTACGGGACGGGCCCCTGGTCGTCGCACACGTCCAAAAAAGGAGTCCTGTTTGCGCTGCGCCATTGTGAAGTCTTGGTAGCGACGGAAGGCGCCGCGATTGTCGCGACGCTCCGTCTGGCCACCAAAAAACCTTGGGCGATCGATACCAGTTACTTTACAAAGTGCAAGAGGCCCGTGTATCTACTGGCGATGGCCGTCGCACCGGCAAGGCAGCGCCAGGGGATTGGACGAAGGTGTCTCGAAGAAGCCGAGCGGATCACAAGGGAGTGGCCCGCGGATGCCATTCGCCTTGACGCATATGACGCCAACGCAGGAGGCGGACTTTTCTATCAGCGTTGCGGCTTTACTGAAAAAGGTCATGTCTCCTATCGGAAGACCCCGCTGATTTATTACGAACTTCTTCTAACCAAGACTGTTTCGGGCTGACGCCACTGCGATTTCTGCGGAAGTACCGGTAAACTGATCGGAAATTGACTTCGGAATCGCGGCAAACTGTCCGTGCGCGTTTAGAGATGCGCCGCTAGGGAATGATTTCGCTCACCGCGTCGCCGTTTCGGGACTGTTGTATTCCTGCGTGATATCGGGCAGTTCGCGCCGGATTCCCGCCGGGTGACATCCGTCTTGAGACGTGCGCCCCACCCGCTCATTCTTCAATCCATGGCCAAGAAAGTTCGCACCCGCGACATGAAGGATAAGCGGCGACGTTGTTTGGCTTTGCTTTTGCGTTTGGCGGCAAAGCTTCGGGCTGTCATTTCAAGCTCGATGAGGTCGATTTTCATAACCGCCGCAGATTCTTCGTCGGTAAGCCCGGCTCGCTCGGCTTCCCTGCGAGGATTGACTCTGAACCGGGCCCTTGCCTCTCCATCCACGTAAAGGAGAGCGAGGAAAGCTTCAAGAGCAGTTGAACTCATATCCGCGATTCCAAACACGCGAGACGTCGCGCCCGGCCGCGCGCCAGCGAGCTGCGGGCGCGGGCAATTTGATGGAGCAGTTCCGCCATGGGCGGGTACGCACCGTCGCGTTCCAAAATAACGGTGAGAGGATGAGGGGAAATCGCTGCCACCTCTTCGAGCAAAGCGAACACCGGATCAGGCACGTCGTGAAGATGATCATCAAGCAGGCGGACGCGGCCGTCGGCGGCTGAGACAAACTTGCCACCGGCGATGTGTATGGCTTTGACGCGCGACAGGGGAATCTGCCGGAGAAAGTCGTAAGGGTTGTAGCCGTGATTCAGACCGTTGGCAAACAGGTTGTGGAGATCGAGCAAGAGGTCACAATTCGCGGAGTGAAGGATGCTGCTGATCCAAGAAGATTCTGAAAAGGTCGAGGCTGGCGGATCGAGGATTGTCGCGATATTTTCCATCAGAGGTTTGCTGCCAACGCTCTTTGCTGCCAAAAACAGGTTTTCCGCCGATCCCTCTACCGTCTCAGGCGTGCGCGGTGGCGCAGCCAGGTGCCCAGTCTCGAGTCCGCCGGCGCGGACGAAGGCCAAGTGCTCCGACCAGCTCTCCGGCTGCACCTGACCGACAAGACGGGCCATTTCTTCGAGCAATGGCTTCTCGACAGGACTGGCAGACGCAAGTCCGAGGCCGATACCGTGAAGTACGACCGGTATCTGCGATGCCAGGGTCTTCAGGGCGCGAATATCGCGGGCTGGCGCATCGAAAAAATCATCGGCGATGATTTCAAGAAGATCAATCCGCTCTAAATGATCGAAAATTCCCGCGGCTAAAT
>JBEKSZ010000050.1:0-29387 GCA_049516615.1 Candidatus Acidiferrum sp.
ACTCGCGGAGGATGGCTGCTTTCATGGCCTGCCTCGGGTCGATTCTTGAAGCTTGGCGCTTATATGATGACGGGGCTAAAAGGCTGCCGGACGGGCCGCGCTCAAGGCCGGGCGCCGCGCAAGAAAAATTCCACGGCATTGCGTACCCGCTCGGTAAGCTTGTGAGGTCCGGTTAGGTCGACGGCCCACTGGCGGACCACGGTATTAAAAAGTCCTTCCATGAATTCGGCCAAATGCACCACAGGAAAATCCCGGCTGATCTCGCCGTTTTTTTGCCCTTCGGCGATGATTTCTCGCAACAGGCTGACGGTCGCCGCCTCGGCCCCCCGCAACTCCGGCGAGCGCACGGGATCCATCGCGCCGGCGAGGATTACCGCCTGCCAGAGGGGCCGGCCGACTTCGGTCACGTTTCCCAAGCTTTCGTAGAATCGCCGCAAACGCTGTTCGGTCGTGGCTTTAACCGACAGTTCGGCTTTGAGGCTCTCGGCCTGGCGCGCAAAGGCGCGGCGTCCGACTTCGCGCAATACCGCGTCTTTGCTGGGGAAATACCGGAAAAAGGTGGGCTGGCTGATTTCCAGGCTCTGCACAATATCATCGATGCGGGTATTCTCGTAGCCGCGCTGGCGAAAAAGATGCAATGCGGTTTCCACAATCTGCTGGCGAAGACGCGCCTTCTTGCGCTCGCGCAGACCGTCTGCGGGTCCGCTACCACTGGCCGGGTCGCGCCCGGTTTTGCCGGAATCGCGGCTTTTCGGGCGCGCCGCCAGGGGAAGCGTTCTCACTGCCATCTTTGCGCGACGCATATTCTATTCCTCCCGATAAAGCGCCGCGGAAACCACACGCGGCCGGGTATTCCGATAGTCGCTCTAACATTATAGTGACTAACGCCAACTTGCAAGGTTTTTGCCCTGCGCGGCCGAGGTCTTGCGCCGGTCGGGAAATTCCGCCCCCCGTTCACGTGCTCGGGCGGGACCCCTCATTGCCGGAAAAAGGCGGCAAAAGACGAGCCGCGGCCTACCGGCCCCCCGGCAATTGCCCTTTCGTGAATAACGAGTGAATTGACATTGCCGGGAGCTTTTGCCATAGTCTCAAAGCGGTTAGACGAACTTCCGCAAATGGGGGTTTTTCGGCCCGGTTCACCTTCGTGCAGGAGGCGATGTGAGCGAACGCGAGTTGGTCATCCATTCAAGCGAACTGCCGGCACGGCAGAGCGGCGAGCTGCTGCATTTTTCGCGGCAACAAGCCGGCTGGGAGTGGATGAGCTTTTTTGTGCGGCGCTTGCAGCCCGGCGACGTGTTCCGCACCATCACGGAAGCCCAAGAGGCGGCGTTTGTACTGCTCAGCGGCACGTGCCTGGTCGATTGGGGACACGGCGCGCAGCACATCGGCAAGCGCAGGAATGTCTTCGACGGATTTCCCTTCACGGTTTATATGCCGGCGCAAAACATAGTGAGTTTCACGGCCGAGACGGAGTGCGAAATCGCCGAATGTCGCGCGCCTTCGACGGCCAAGCTCGCACCGCGCCTGATTACGCCGAGCGACATCGCCAGCAACCTGCGCGGCGGCGGCAACGCTTCGCGGCAGATCGTGGATATTATGACGCCCGCCTTTCCCGCGGATAAGTTGATGGTCATTGAGGTTTATACGCCTGGCGGGAACTGGTCGAGCTATCCTCCGCACAAGCACGATGTGCACAATCCTCCCGCGGAAGTAGACCTCGACGAGATTTATTACTACCGCATCCGCGAGGCGGAAGGCTTTGCGCTGCAACATCTATACTCCGGAGAAAAGACCGGCGAGATCACCGTGAAGGCCCGCAACGGGGACGCCGTACTCGTCCACGACGGGTATCACCCGGTGGTCGCCGGGCCGGGATACGACGTTTACTACCTGAATTGCCTGGCGGGATCCGCGCGCGCGCTGTCCGTCACCGAGGATGCGCAACACACGTGGATCCGTTCAACTTGGAACGCCACCGATCCGCGCCTGCCCGTTGTTCGCGAGTGACCCGAGCGGAGAGCCCCACGTGACGAGAAGGAATTGGGCGGAGACATCGGCGGGCGCGGCGCAGGGGATCGAAACCCTCGCGCGCACCAGCGGCGCTCCCGGCCTCGGGGATCCCATTTCATATAATCGCTTAGAAGTATTTGGGCGGGGCGGGGCGGGTGGCCAGATGCCTCGCGCTCCATTATGCTTTGCGCCGGGGAAGGTGCGATGAGCGTACGCCTGACAACTGCGCAGGCTGTGGTGGCGTTCCTGCAAAAGCAATACAGCGAACGGGATGGCCGGCAATTCCGCTTCTTCGCTGGATGCCTGGGAATTTTTGGGCATGGCAATGTAGCCGGAATGGGCCAGGCACTCGAGCAAGACCGCGGTCTGCCCTACACGCTTTTTCGCAATGAGCAGGCCATGGTGCACACCGCCTGCGCTTTTGCGAAAACGAGTTTTCGCCTGCGCACCTTGGTGTGCACGACCTCCATCGGCCCCGGGGCCAGCAACATGGTAACCGGGGCGGCGCTGGCGACCATTAACCGCCTGCCCGTACTGCTGCTGCCCGGTGATATTTTCGCGCGTCGCAACGTCGCGCCGGTACTGCAGCAACTGGAATCCTCGGCCACGCAGGACATTTCCGTAAACGACTGTTTCAGGCCGGTATCGCGCTACTGGGACCGCATCGAGCGTCCCGAACAGCTCCTGACGGCGCTTCCAGAAGCCATGCGCGTGCTGACCTCGCCCGCGGAGACGGGCGCGGTCACTCTCAGCCTGCCTCAGGATGTGCAAGCCGAGGCCTTCGACTTCCCCGCAGAATTTTTTCTGCCGCACGTCTGGAACGTGCCGCGCAACCGCTGCGACCAGCAGCTCCTCGGACAGGCGGCGGAATGGGTGCGCGCGGCAAAGAAACCCCTGATTGTGGCGGGCGGTGGCGTGCTCTACTCGCAGGCCTGCGAGGCGCTGGCAAAATTCGCCTCCGCTACCGGCATTCCGGTATGCGAGACGCAGGCCGGCAAGGGCGCCCTGCGCTTCGATCACGCGCAGGAGCTTGGGGCCATAGGCACGACGGGAACTCCGGGCGCCAACGTGATGGCGCGCGAAGCCGACCTGATACTGGGAATCGGGACGCGTTACAGCGATTTCACTACCGCTTCAAAGACCGCTTTTGAAAATCCCGCGGTGCGTTTCATCAATATCAACGTGGCGGAATTTGACGCTTACAAGCATGGAGCCCTGGCGCTGACCGGCGACGCGCGGGTGACCATCGCGGAACTCGGCGAGGCCGTGCACGGCTACACGACCGAGAACGGCTATCGCCGCCGCATCGAGGAATTGCGCGGCGCCTGGGAAAAAGAGGTGGAGCGCATCTACGCCTGGCGCAAGGAACCGCCCATTACCCAGGGCGAAGTGATCGGCGTGGTCAACCATTTCACGGAGAGCTCCGACATCGTGGTGTGCGCGGCGGGCAGCTTGCCGGGCGACCTGCACAAGTTGTGGCGCACGCAGGAACCCGGGGGCTATCACATGGAATATGGATACTCCTGCATGGGCTATGAGATCGCCGGTGGGTTGGGCGCGAAGATGGCGGCGCCCGCGCGGCAGGTGTATGTGCTGGTCGGCGACGGTTCGTACCTGATGATGGCCCAGGAGATTGTGACCTCCATTCAAGAGGGCATCAAACTCAACATCGTGCTCCTTGATAACCACGGTTTTTCGAGCATTGGAGGCCTGAGCAGGGCCTGCGGGAACCAGGGCATGGGCACAAATTACCGCTTCCGCCGCGGGGACGAATATGACGGCGAGCTCCTGCCCGTGGATTTCGCGGCCAACGCGGCGAGTTTGGGAGCATGGACGGCACGGGCGCGCACCGGAGAAGAGCTTAGGAACGCTCTCGCCGAAGGAAAGAAGCAGGAGCGCACGTCCGTGGTGGTGGTTGAAACTTCTTACGAGGATCGCGTTCCGGGATACGAATCGTGGTGGGATGTGCCCATCGCGGAGGTTTCCGAAAGTGACGCCGTCAGAGCCGCGCGCGAAAAATATGAGCACGCGCGCAAAAAAGAGCGCTGGTTTTTCTAAAAACTAGATTTCCATATTCTTTGCATCGCAGGGGTTTATTCTTCGAGGCGTGGATGCGAAAGAGGCCAGGGTGAAGACGACCGCTGTGGCGGCAGAGACGCAAACACCCGGGCAACCCCACCTCAAGCGGGTCCTGAGCCTCTGGGACCTGATCTATTTCGGAATCATTCTCACCTCGCCGATCGCTGCGGTGCCGCTTTTTGGCGAAGGACAGGTGCTCTCGCACGGGCACACGGTCATGACGCTGCTGCTGGCCATGGTAGCGATGTCCGTGACCGCGGTGAGCTTCGGGCGCATGGCCAACGTGTATCCCTCGGCGGGCTCCGTCTATACCTACATCGGCCGGGGGCTAAATCCCCATGTGGGCTTCGTAGTCGGGTGGGCCATGTTTCTTGAGTATCTGTTTCAGCCCATCCAGAACGCGCTCTACGCCGTCCTGGCGATTCAGCGGCTCGCGCCGCGGATGCCGTTCTGGTTTTTGGCGGCGCTCACGGTGGGTTTCATCACCGTGTGGACGGCTCAGGGAATCAAATTCACGGCGCGCAGCGACGAGCTTTTGCTGGGATTCATGGTGTTGGTAACCGCGGCATTTCTCGTCGAGTCCTTTCGCTACATCGTGTTGCACCAGCACCTTGCCGGGCTCTTCTCGACGCAACCCTTCTACAATGCGGCGACCTTCAACGCCCGGGGGCTGGCCGCGGGCACCTCGCTCGCGGCCTTGGTGTTCATCGGATTCGACGGGGTGTCCATCCTCGCCGAGGAAGTGAAAAACCCCAAGCGCAACGTCCTGCTGGCTTCCGTCCTGGTGGTGGTCTTTACCGGACTTTTCAGCGGACTGCAGGTTTACCTGGCGCAACGCGTGTGGCCCGACTACACCACGTTTCAGAATCCGGAGACGGCCTTCATGGACGTGGCGCGACTCGCGAGCGGGCCGCTGCTGTTCGGGGCTTACGGAATCATGCTGCTGGTTTCGAGCCTGGCGTGCGGCCTGGCCGGACATGTGGGAGCGGCGCGCCTGCTCTACAGCATGGGCCGCGACGACGTGCTGCCCCGACGGGTCTTCGGCCATCTGAGCCCCACCAAGAGCAATCCGATTTACAACATATGGATCGTCGGCGCCCTCGCGTACATCGGTGTGCTGGCCATTCCATGGGAACACGCAGCGGAGGTGGTCGCTTTTGGCGGACTGCTGGCGTTCATGGGCGTCAATTTCTCCGCCTTCCAGCACTTCTGGCTGTCTCCGGAAGCTCGCGGGCGCAGAAGCTTCCTCATCGACGCGTTCATTCCCGGATTCGGATTTCTGTTCTGCTTTCTTTTGCTGATCAGCCTGCAGACCTGGACCATGTACGCCGGTTTCGGTTGGCTGGTCATCGGCACGGGGTACGTGGCCTACAAGACGCGGGGCTTTAAACTGCGGCCCAAGCTGATGGATTTCAGCGACTCATGAGTTGACCGCCGGGCGGGGACCACGCGCGACATGCACGGCAAAACCGCAGGACTCCCGGATGCGCAGTTCGGGCTGAAGTTTTCGCACCACGGGTTTGCTGCGATCGCCGGCAATGCGCTGGATCAACAATTCCGCGGCTTCGCTGCCGAGCTGGTGCTTGGGCAGTTCGACGGTGGTGAGCCGCGGGCGAAAAACTCCGAGCCAGGGATAATCGTCGAAGCTGACCAGGCCAAAATCCTCCGGGCAGCGCACGCCCATTTCTTCGGCGGCCTTCAGCAAGCCGATGGTCATCAGGTGGTTGGCGACATAGATGCCGTCGGGACGATGCGACAGCAAAGCGTGTCCGGCGCGAAAGCCGGAGTCGATGCGGTAATCGCCCTCAATCACCAGCTCGGATTCGTAGGGAAGGTTTTTCGCTTTGAGAGCATCGCGAAAACCTTCAAAGCGGGCCTTGGCATTGCTTATTTTGAGCGGTCCGCTGATCAAACCAATGCGCCGTCTTCCCGACCGCGCGAGGTGGCACACCGCGTCGTAGGCGCCTTGATAGTCATCGGTGATGATGGCGTCCTTGGTGAGTTTGGGATAGGTGCGCATCACCAGCACGAAAGGGATGTTGACCTCTTTGATCATCTGCTGCAACGAGGGTCGAAAATCTCCCGCGGCTTTGGTGAGCAAAATTCCGTCGACGCGCTTGGAGAGCAGCAGGTCCACGGCGTTTTCCTCTTTTTCGAGGCTGTCGTCGCTGTTGCAGAGCAGCAGGTTATAGCCGTGCTTCTGCGCGGAGTCCTCCGCGCCCCGCACCACCATGGGGAAAAATGGGTTGGCTATATCCGGCACGATCATGCCGATGGTGTGCGTGCGCTGCTTGGCCAGACTCCGCGCGATGAGATTGGGGCGATAGCCCAGCTTCAGGATGGCGGCTTCGACCCGTTCGCGCAGTCCCTTGCCGACGTGGCTCTTGTTGTTGACCACCGCGGAAACGGTAAAAACCGACACGCCCGATTCGCGGGCCACATCGTAGATGCTGGCCGCTTTTCCGGAACGTTTCCGGCTTTCTTTTGTGGGAGGTGGCATAATTTTCACACTCGCCGCGGCGGAGAGTTTCTACGACGCCGCTGCCCGATACTTTCTGCGCGGGTTAGTTACTAATATCTTACGACAACTGCTTTCCCCTTTTTTGCCGATTCGTAGATGGCCTCGAGAATGATCAAGTCGCGGTGGCCCTCGCGGCCGTCAGGTTGCACCGGGCGGCGCTGCTGAATGGCCGCGGCAAACGCGTCGAGTTCCGGGGCAAATTCATCGACCACGGGAAACTTCCTGCGGAAGAATTTTCCCGCAAGCTTCCCGGTCAGGTGTCGCTCCTCGTCAAAGGGAAACGCCGGGCTGAGCAAAGCCCAGCCCTTCCTGCCTTGCACGAAGAGGAATGAGGAGATGGCCGCGGAATACGTGGTATTGCCTTGCACCAGCAACCCGCTGGCAAAGCGCATACGGAAGGAGATGCCTTCTTCCACGCTGCGAAAGCGCCTTTTGTCGTGCCGCCAGGAAACCGCCGAGACCTCAACGGGGTCTTCGCCGACCAGCCAGCGGCTGGTGTTCACGCAATACACGCCCAAATCCATCAACGGCCCGCCACCGGCCTGTTTTTTCTCGAGCATCCAGGGCGGAGAGACTCCTCGGACGTGCAGTTCACTAAAAGCGGTGTTGATGACGTCTATGCCGCCGAGCGCCCCGCTGGCGATCAATTGTTTCAAATGCAGGGTAGCCGGCTCGAAATATTTTCGATAGGCGGTCATGAGCTGCACGCCGTGCCGCTCGCAGACTTTCACCATGCGTTCGGATTGCCGCGCCGTGGCGGCGAGAGGCTTCTCGCACAGAACGTGTTTGCCGGCCCGCGCGGCCAGAGTGGCGTAAAGCAGATGGCTGGCCTGCGGCGTGGCGATGTAGACCGCGCCCACTTCCGGTTGCGCCACACACTCCGCGAAATCTCTCGCGGCATACGCGGCGGGAACGTGGAACTTCTGGGCCAGGCGCTCGGCGCCGGTCTTATGGCGTCCCACGAGGGCCACCAGCTTGGCCTTCTGCGAGCGGGCAAAAGCCGGAAGTACCGAGCTTTTGGCGATATTGCCGAGGCCGATTACCGCGAATCCAATTTTACTCGATGTGCTCATTGGCTGCAGCCGTGCCGGGTGTCGCCGGCTAGCTTTCGCGATCAGCGCGGCCGAGCTTCTGGTTGCGAATGGCTTTGTGGTCCAGCCCGCGCAGCTCTTCGATGTTTGCCAGCACCTTGTGGATGGCGTCAGCGATGGCATCCACGTCGTCTGCGCCGCCAAGAAAGTGCTGGTGGGGAAACCACACGGCTTCGTGATAGGCGGCGCGATCCGATTCCGGACAGGAATACATGCTGCGCAGATCGAGGGCCTTTTCGCGACCCCAGCTGAGCGCGGGAAAGTCACTCGAGTTCACCGGAAAAAGAGAGCTCTTGTAGACCGGTTCGTAAAAGAGTCCATCGCAGGGAATGCCTTCCAGTTGCAGCGCGGCTACGAACGCCGCGCGCGGGATATCTTTGGCGTGCTCGGAAAAATATTTGATCACGTAGCCGTAAGGCGCCAGCCGCGTTATTCGCGGATCGGGCTTTAGAAGTCCGATGGCCGGAAGGTTCTGCAGCCGCGACTCAAAATGTTTCATATTTTTCTCGCGCACCGCGGCTTGTTCGGGCAAACGGTCAAGCTGCGGGCCGAGGACGGCAGCCTGGAATTCCCCCAAGCGGTAGTTGAAGCCCACGATGCGGTGATGATATTGGTCGGTCAAGCTGGCGCGCCCGGCATTGATGTAGCTTTGCACGCGCTCCATATATTCGAGATTATTGGTTATAACCGCCCCACCTTCGCCGGATGTAATCAGCTTGCTGGACTGAAAACTGAACGCTCCCAAATCGCCCATGGAGCCGGCGCCTTTGCCCTTCCACATTCCGCCGTGCGCGTGCGCGCAATCTTCGATCACTCTCAGGTCGTACTTCGCCGCGAGGCGCAGTATTTCGTCCATGTCCGCGAAGCGCATCCCCAAATGTACGGGAAGAATGGCCTTGGTTTTCGGCGTGATGGCCTGCTCGATCAGTTTCGCGTCGAGGCAGTAGGTATCGCGGTCGATGTCCACAAAAACGGGCACGGCGTTCAGCAGCAGCACCGGCCCGACAGTGCCTTCCCAGGTGTACGCCGGCGCAATCACTTCATCGCCCGGCGCAATGCCAATGGCGCGCAGGGCTGCCTGAATGGCCACGGTTCCCGTGCTGACGCACTGCGCGTACTGCGCGCTGTGCACCTCGGCAAACTTCTTTGCAAAAGCCGCCGCGTATTTGCCGGGAAAGGGCTGCCCGCCCCACTTCGTGCTGGTCAATACATCCTCTAGCGCCGCCGCCTCCTCCTTCCCGGCGATGGGCCATGCGGTAAAAGGCCTGGTGCGTTGCGGTTGACCGCCTGTGATAGCTAATTTTGCCACTTGTGCGACCTCTCTTCAGAGAAAGAACCCGATGCTCGTACTCCGCTCGCCCTTGCGGGGCACGGCTTCGCTCAACCGCCTTCCGGCCTGCGCAGCATGAAATCGCGCACCACGGCATCCAGATCCGAGCACGCGGCAATAAACTGCCGCAAGGTCTGCCGCGTCGGTCCAAAGGAATCAAACTCCTCGATCGCCAGACCGCCTTCCGCGCTGGCCCGCCGAAAATCCGCGAACTTTTGCGAGAGCTCTTCGACGATTCGCGGCGCCACCGCCTCATCGATGCGCGGGCGCACTTCGACGTCGCTGGCGTTGAAGCGCACCTGCCAGGCATAGGGCGGCGAAATCACCACGTCGCCTCCGATAAATTCGCTCCAATGCATGTGGTTGCGAAACGCCGCGGAAAGCAAGCGCAAGCGGTAGCCGCGCTCGCGAAAAAGCCGGTAGGTCTTCTTGAAAACGGCCACCCCGGCCCATTCGAGGTAGCCCGGATCGATGGTTATTTTTTCCTGCTCCATAACCAGCTTGAGCCAGTCGTCCAAACGGCCCACCATAATCGTGCACACCGGGCCCATGCTCGCGATTTCTTTTCCTTCTTTTTCGCGACGCTCTAAACCCCGCTCGACAGCCTCCGCCACGGCCACGCATTGCGGCAGCGTGAAGCACACCGTCGCATTGATGCTCACGCCGGAATATGTCGCTTCTTCAATGGCCTGAATTCCCGCGCGGGTAACCGGAATCTTCACAATCATGTTGCGCGCCAGCCTGCTGAATTCGAGGGCCTGGCCCACAATCGCCTGGGAATTTCGATACAGCCGCGGATCCGTCTGAATGGACAGCCTGCCGTTTTTTCCCTTTTGCTGGTCGAAAATCCCTTCCAGCAGCGCCGCGCTGCGCACGGAAATCTCCCGCACCAGCTGCCAGGCGATTTCATCCTCGGTGGCCGCGGGAAGCTCCTCGAGCAGGCCCTGTATCCGTGGCCCCCAGGTGCTCATCTCCTTTTTGAGCACCCCCAGAACAATCACCGGATTACAGGTGGCCCCCACGCCGCCATGCTCGATGGCGTAGGTCAGCTCCTCGGCCGCAGCCGAGTCGTTCCACAGACACGTCTCGGTCGTCTGCGTCATTTTGTGCAGCGGACTTTTGTAGGCCGTGGCAACAGTTTTGGTCATTTCGAACCGTCCATCAAATCATCCGGCCATCAACGGCAACGCTTAGTTCTCGACCTTGGCGGGCCGGGCATCGTGATACGATTTTTCCGCGGCTACCGCGATGGCCAGCGCTTTCAAACCGTCCTCGCCGGTAACCCGCGGAACGCGATCCTCGAGAATCATGCGCACAAAATCCCGGACCTCGGCCAGATAGGCGTCCGCGAAGCTGCTCAGGAAGTGATCGGCAAGATTCCTGGTCCCGCCATTTGCGGTCAGAAATGTCGCCGGTGTGCGCTCAAGCGTACCCACCAGAATCGAGCCTTTCGACCCCACAATTTCCGTGCGCACATCGTAGCCGTACACCGCCTGGGCATAGGATTCCACGTTACCGATGGCCCCGCGTTCATACTTTAGGTTCACCACGCTGGCCACCACGTCGCCGCAGGCCGCCAGTTCCGGCCGGGTCAGCACCGTGGCGTAGGAATGCACTTCCGCAACCTCGTCGCCCATCAGCCAGCGCGCCAGGTCAAAATCGTGAATGGTGTTGGTATAAAAAATCATCCCGTTGATTCCCGATTGATACCCGGGCAGCGGCCCCCACTCCTTGTCCCGCCCCAGCGATTTAAATGTCACCGGCACGCCAATTTCTCCCGCCTCGATTCTTTTCATCGCAGCGGCATACGCCGGGTCGTACCGGCGCATGAATCCAACCTGCAAACGGACACCGGCTTGGCCCACGGCATGGATCGCCTCGCGCGCGTCCCCCATGTTGAGGGCCAGGGGCTTTTCGCACAAAATGCTCTTGCCCGCGCGCGCCGCCGCGGCAATGGCCGGCGGATGAAATTTATCCGGCGTGGCAATCACCACGGCGTCAAGCTCCCGGCACTCGAGCATGGCATCGAGGCTGCCGAACCAGTGCTCAATTTCCAGTTCTTCAGCCACCTGCCGGGCGCGTTCCGCAGCGACGTCGGCGACGGCCACAAGGCGCGCTTCGGGAACCAGCCGGCGCAGGTTTTCCGCGTGCCGTTTCCCCATTTCCCCAACGCCCAACACCCCAATACCCAGCTTAGCCATTCACAAATCTCCCGTGCTCGCGCGCGCGTTCCGTTCTTCTCGGGGGGGACCGCAACAGGTGGCCCACTCTGCCTCGAAGGAGGCGTGCAAACCATTTATCCCGTGACCCGGACTTCTACCGCGCGGAAGCCGCCGTTCCGAGCTCCCCTACAATCCCTTTCAAATACCGCAAACTAGCCGCAATGCTCTCCGCCGGCGGAATGCTGGTGTGTCCAAACTTCACATCCTGCTCGACGACCGACCATCCCGAATAGCCGTTGCGCAGCACCGTCCGGTAGAAGGCCGGAAAATCGATATCTCCCTCGCCAATCACGGTGAACACCTTGTGCTCGATGGCCTCTTCAAAGGTCCACTTGTTCCTGCGGGCCTGTTCGAGCACCTCGTTGTCGCAATCCTTGATGTGCAGAAACCGCAGCTTGCTCTTGTATTTCTCCGCTTCCTTCACGGAATCGCCGTGCCCATAAACGCAGTGTCCGGTATCGAGACAAAGCCCCACGTTGGTATGCGAAGTAGCGTCAAAAAATCGCTCGCACTCCTCCGGCGTTTCGACATAGGTGGCCACGTGGGGATGAAACACCAGGTCCAGCCCGAATTCACTCGCCACTTTTTCCGCGTCCGCCACAATATTCCCGATGTGCTTCCATTGCTCGGCCGTCAGGGTGGGACAGCCCGCATCGTAAACCCGCCCCGAATAGGCGTTGCGCTCGACCGACTGGTCATCGGCCAGAACCAGAAACGGGGCCTTCAGCGTGGCCAGCAAATCGCCGACCTTGCGAATCCGCTCCATCACCGCTTTCCCGGCGGCCGGATCGGTCATCTTCACCGGCACAAACGATCCGAGCAGCTTTAGCTTGCGCTTTTCGAGTTGCGGCTGCAGAACTTTGGGATCCGTCGGAAAAAAACCGTAGGGCCCCAGTTCCGTGCCCGTGTACCCGGCTGCCACGGTCTCATCCAGCATCTTCTCGTAAGACTGCTCCCAGGACGGGCCGGGATAATCCAATACTCCCCAGCTGTCGGGCGCCGCCGCAAACAGAAACCGTTCCGTAATCGCGCTCATGAGTTCCCTTTCGTTTCGCAAGGTCAAATGCCGTCGCAAAACCGCCAAAACAAAAAATCGCCGCCAGCCACCCGCGTCAATTCCACGGCTCCATGACCACCTTCATCGATTCCGCTTCCATCGATTTGGCCATGGCCGCATGCACATCCCGCAAGCCATAGCGGTGGGTCACAAACTCGCGCAGGGGATAGTGCTTCATGTACCGCGCCATCTGCCGCATGCTCGGGCCATAGGCCGCCGGCTCTTCGCCGCCCACGCCCAGAATCCGCGCGTTCTTGGCGCACAAATGCCGGTGCGGGCTCAGCGAAATCTCTCCCAAGTCCGAAAAATTCCCGGCCTCCACCAGCAACCCGCCGATGCGCATCATCTCGAGCGCCTCCGGCACTGCTTCCGGGACGCCGGCGCACTCAATCACCATGTCCGCGCCGCGCCCGCTGGTGAGATCTTTCACAAACTTCAGGCGGTCGGCCCTGGAAGTCTTCCCGATATTCAAGGAATGGTCCGCTCCGAGGCGCTGGGCGAAATCCAGCCGGTATTGCGACATGTCCACGGCGATAATCGTTCCCGCCCCGAGCATCCGCGCCTTCATCAAAAAACACATTCCGAGCGGCCCCACGCCCAGCACCACCACGGCATCGTCGAAGCGGAAGGACTCGTTGGGAAACGCCGACATCTGCTTGGCGCGGTCAAGCCCGACCGATACCGCAAAAATCTCGGTAAGCACCGCCACTTCGGAAGGCAACTCCTCCGGCACCTTCACGAGAAAGCTTCCCGGCAAGATATACATGTACTGCGACCACCCGCCAAAAAGATAAGGCGCATTCTTGGCGCTCAGGTTGTTCCCGTAATCGGTGGTCTTTTCACAGCAATAGTACGGAAAATCATGCCGGCAGTAGTAACACTGCCCGCAACAAACATTGGCTCCCACCACGACGCGATCTCCGACCTTGAGCTGCAGGCCTTCAAAATCCGTATACCGGCCGTCCCCGCCGATCGCCGCAATGGTCCCCACATTCTCGTGCCCCTGAATAATCGGAAACTCCAGCTGGCGGTCCGCATACTGCGTCACATATCCCTGGAAGGTGTGCTTGTCCGTCCCGCAAATCCCGCTCATCTCCATCTTCACGAGGACACACCCCGCCGCGGGCTCCGGCAAAGGATACTCCCGCAGCTCATACAGTCCAGGTTTTACCAGTGTTGCAGCAAGTACGCCTTGCCCCGCCATATTTTTCCCTAGATGCCAACGCATCGCCCAGCCAGACTTTGTAGGGGCGCAAGCGTGCTGCGCCTCGTCTCGGCAAGGCCTATCTGCCAAGCCTCCTATACCGCCGCAATTCCAGACTCCCGGCCCACGCAAATTCGGGGAACCGTGATCTTCTCAGTTCCCCGTACAGCGCCGACGCCGTGAAATCCCTGCAACTCCGCTAAAAATTCAGCTTCAGCGAAAGCTGCCCGATGCGCGGAAACTGAGCCGCGGTGATCTGCCCGAAACCAGTCGTGCCCAGTATTCCACTCGGGGTAATGAATTGAGCGTGATTGAAGATATTGAAGAACTCGGCGCGGAATTGCAGGTCCACGTGTTCTGTCAGTTGCGTGCGCTTCAACAAGGCGAAGTCAAAGTTGTTTTCGCCGGGGCCGTGGAAGAACCGGCGGTCCGCATCGCCTTCCAGTCCGATGGCGGATGGCGCGAAGGCTGCCGGGCTAAAGTACTGGCCTCCGTTGTTGCGCGGGTTGGTGATATTGAGCGGCCCGACCATGTCCGGGGTGTCGGCAGGCAACGTGATGGGGCCGCCGAATCCCGTGCCTTCCAGCGAGTGGTCGTCGGTTTCGACGAGCGTCACCGGCAGGCCGGTTGCGAAGTGCGTGATGCCGCTGATCTGCCACCCATTCGTCAACCGCTTTGGTCCACCTAGCAGATCGATGGGCAGGTTGTAACTGTAACTCACCACGAAATTGTGCGTGCTGTCGAACGCGGACAGCCCGCGGCTCAACTTCGGATCGTACGGATTGATCTGTTCCCCGTAACCAGACGCATCATCAAGAGACTTGCTGAACGTATATGCCAGCAAAATCTGGGCCCGGCGGCTTGTGTGGCGATAATCGATCTGCGCCGAGTTGTACGCCGAGTTGCCGATGGTGCTGAAGTAAGAATCATTCCCGAAGGGAACCACGGCCTGCCCGTCAACCAGCGTGTTGCGATACGGCGCGCTGAACGGCCCCCGCGTGCCAGCGGTGGTTACACCATTCAGCGTGTACACATTATTCTCCCCGGTGGGTCCACAACCTGCTGCCGCCAGCGCCAGGCAGAGCGACGGAATCCCTGGATTCGCGGAAATTGACGACAGCAAGTGGTGCCCCTGGGTGCCGACGTAGCTCAGGGTGATCAAGTCCGCGGGGCTCAGCTGCCGTTGAATCGAAAGTTCGTAGTTGATGGCATACGGCAGTTTATTTTTGTTGTTGAACGCCGGCGAACTGCCGATCGTCCCGTAGGCCCCCAGAAAATCCAACAAATTGTCATACGGGAAGCCCGTCGCCGGATTCTTTTGCGAAAAATTTTGCGGCGGTATTAAAACCGGGAAAAAGTTCGTGATTGACTTTCCCGTGGCCCGGGTTGTGAACGGCGCGGCAAACGTCGGCTCATTCTGTCCGGTAAAATCTCCGAACGGCGCATCGCCGATTTCGTTGAAGTCCGTGGCGCCTTCAAATGTGGTGTAAATCTGCGCGAAGCCCGCACGAATGCTGGTGGAGCCCGGATTGCCGAGTAGCTTCCCGAGAAACCCGTCATGCGCTCCCGGTGAGTACGCCAGGCCGAGCCGCGGCGCGAAATTATTCCAACGCGTGGGCGCCAATGAACTCGGCACGCCGGGATCTCCTGGGAACACCCATCCGAGCGGCGCGCCGGGAAACACCACGGACTGCTCGCCCGGTATCAACGTCTGGATCTGGTTGTTCTTTTCCGACCACGGCGCGCTCACGTCATAGCGCAAGCCGTAGTTGAACGTAAGGTTCTTCGTTACACGCCAGCTGTCCTGCGCGAACAGCCCCATATAAAAGTTCCTTCCGTAGGAAGGGAAGGCTTGCCCTTGCACGAAAGAGCTCGGCGCTCCGAGCAGGAAATCGACGAAGTCACTCCCCGTTTCACTGGACTGGCCGCTAAACGCGCTTCCGAAGAAGAAATTGCCATTCGCCACGTTCGAAAGATTCTCTTCCAACCGGTTGTGGTGATATTCGCCGCCGACTTTCACCGTGTGCGTTCCCATCACGCGGCTGAAGTTGTCCACCACCTGAATGATGTTGTCCACCAACTGGTTCGGACGGCTCGGCACGCCGATAACGAAGTTGTTGAAATCAATCTCCGGCACGCCTTCCACGCTCGGGTTGGCGGCCACGATCCCCGGTGCGCCGTTTGCTCCGGACGCAAATCCGAGGTCCGCGAGCGACGTGCCCGTTCCTCCGAGCGGCCGGTTGAAGGTCACGTTCGACCGGAAATACCCGACCCGAAACTCATTCACCGATGCCGCGCCAAAGGACTTGGTATCGCCGAGGTTGATATTGCTGGTCTGTCCCGCGCCCGCCACGCTGAAGCCCGGATACAGCGGCGCGTTCGAAGCCCAGTACGGGTTAACGCTGGTATAGCGGTCGAAATAGTAATACGCCGTCAAATAGCCCAAACCGGAATTTGCGTCCACGCGCCCGCTCAGTTTGTTGTCATCCAGCGACGAACTCTGCCCCGGCGGGGTATAGGATCCGGTTCCCAAAGAATTCAACGCGCTGTTGGCAGGGACGATGTACTTCAGCAGTTTCTGCGCAATCGGCGAAAAATCCGCGGGCGGCAACTGCGCATTCGGAAACACACATTGCGCAGAACTCGAGCAGCCGGCGACGTAATAAGGTTCACCGGCCGTCACGGGCTCTCCCAATTGACTGGACAATTGCGCGGCCCACGCCGCTCCCGTTACCGTAGTTGCCGTGGTCGTTCCCGGCACCACCAGGCTACCTACAATCCCGGACAGGTCTCCCGCTTCCGTGGCCGCCGAAGGCGCGCCCGGCACCACCTGTGTAATCGGTTGCTCCACGCGGTCGCCTTGGTAGTCGAAGAAAAAGAAAATCTTATCCTTGCGAATCGGCCCGCCGAACGTCCCGCCGAATTGGTTCTGGTGATAGGTTCCCCGCTGTCCATTCGGATCAAAATAGTTGGCCGCGTCAAAATCCGTATTCCGCAGAAACTCAAACGCATTTCCATGAAAGCTGTTGGTCCCCGACTTGGTAATGACGTTAATCTGCCCGCCGCTGTAATTCCCGAACTCCGCATCCGGGTTGTTGGTCACGATCCGGAACTCTGCGATCGAATCGAGGTTCGGAACCGCTCCCGCCCCTGAATAACCCAGTTCCTGCACCAGAATCCCGTTCAGGATGAAGCCGTTCTCCGATTCCCGCGCGCCGTTCACGGAAAGCGCGCCGGAGTTTTCATTGCCGGACACCAGCGGCACCGCAAAACCCGCCGAGATGAAGGAGCCCGCATACGCGCCGGTCATCCCCGAAGCCGTTCCCACCACGCCCGGCTGCAGCGCCAGCAAGTCCGTGTAACTGCGCGTTACCAGCGGCACATCCGTCATTTCCTTGCCCCCGATGACCTCGCCCATCTGGGTGTTCACGGATTCAACGTGCAGCGCGTCGCTCTCAACTTGCACCGTTTCCGTTGTTTGCCCTACCTGCAGCTTGACGTCCACGGTCAGCGCCGAGTTCACATCCAACACCAGCCCGGTTTCGTTGTAGGCCTTAAACCCCGCCTGCGTCACATTGATCGTGTACGTCCCGAGCGGCAGTTCCTGGAACGAGTAGTATCCCTGCGCATTGGTGTGCTGCGTGGTGGTCACCGCGGTGGCCACGTTGGTCGCCACCACCGTGGCTCCCGAAATCACCGAGCCGCTTGAATCCGTAACCGTCCCCGAAATGCTGGCCGTCACCACGGCGAACGCCTGCCCGCCGCAAAACAGCAGAATGGCCAATGCCACGAGAGCACGACAACCCAGAATCCTGTTGTTCTTCATACACCCTCCAAAATTGAAAAGCCCTCGACAGCATCTCCCTGCCACGGAAGCGCGGCCCCGAACCGCGCGCTCGGGTATCGCGACCCCTCGAACTCGAAATCGCGAGACCGTCTAACCGGTTATCACCGTCGCTCGCGTTATAGTTCACCCCCTCCCGCCTTGTCAAGGTGTTTCGCGCAACTTGCCGAATCTCGTCAATTCCTTGCATTCTGCACGTTTCAATAAAAGAAAACGCACCGTCCCATCCGTTTCGGTAATTCTCCCCGCCGGGCCCCGGCGCGCCCGCGCCACGCGAGCCGCCCCGAACACCAAATAACCGATTATAGAAGCGCCGGGCAGTCGCCGGCCCGCAACGCGGGACGGCCAGGAGCGCCGCCCATAAAAGAGCAGGGCATCGGCAATCCGTTTCCGCCCGCCCGTCTCACGCTGTTTGCCCCTCACAGTTCTTTCGCTATACTTACGCAGCCTCCTCTCACCCGCGTATCCCTTGCTCGGGTCGGCGAGCGCGAACTATCCCAATTTCGTCGCGGAAACAGCGGACCATATTCGGTTCCAAGCGGCCCGCGCGATAGAAGATCGGACACTGTGGCAAGACCTGAACGGGACTCCCGCGATACGCGGCCTGACGGCGAAGTAATGATTGTAGGCGGCTCGGCTGCTGGTTTATTTACCGCCGCAAAGATCGCGCAGGGTGGCCGCCAGGTTCGGGTCCTTGAATCCAAACCCCATTTCGAACCCGCTTCGCGCACGCTGATCGTCACCGATCATTTCCGCCGGCAGCTCGGCCCCGCCGCCAACGAAAGTGTCGTCAATGAAATTCGCCGCTTCGAACTTTTCACCGACGGGCGTTCCGCGCAAGTCCCGCTCGCCACGCCCGACCTGATCATCGAACGCTCCCGTCTTATTCCCGCGCTCGCCCGCTCCGCGCAGCTAGCCGGCGCGCAACTCGATTTCGACACGCGTTTCCTCGGCCTCTCCCCCAACGGCCATGGCCTCAAAGTGCAGGTCGACGCTTCGGGCCGCCGCGAAGAACTCCATGCCGACAGCCTTGTGGGAGCCGACGGTGCCGCCAGCCGCGTGGCCCGCGCCTCCGGCTGGCCGCCCATTGAAACCGTACCCCTCATGCAAGCCATCATCCGCTTGCCCAAGGATTGCCCGCCAGACACCACGCGCGTCTGGTTCGTCCCCGATGACACGCCTTATTTCTACTGGCTGGTTCCCGAATCCAGGGAACGCGCCGCCCTCGGCATCATCGGCGAAGACGGCCGCGACACCAAGCGCTGCATCGAGCGCTTCCTTGAAAAGAAAAATATGGAGCCGCTCGAGTGGCAGGGGGCGCGCATCCCTGTTTACAAAAAATGGATCCCCATTCGCCGTCGCATCGGCAACGGCGAAGTCTTTCTCGTCGGCGACGCCGCCGCACAAGTAAAGGTTTCCACCGTCGGCGGCATCGTGACCGGCTTTCGCGGGGCCCTCGGCGTCGCCGAAGCCATCCTGCAAAATGGCAATAACGGCGAACTTTCCGCCCTCCGCCGCGAACTCAGCACTCACTGGCTGATCCGCCGCACCCTGCATCACTTTCAGCAGCCCGACTATTCGCAACTCGTCGATCTGCTCAACGCCGCCGCCCGCCAGTCTCTCGGGGAAATCAATCGCGACGAATCCGCCCGCCTCCTCTGGCAGGTTGTCCGGCACCAGCCCCGCCTGGTTCTCCTCGGCCTGCGCGGCCTGCTCATGGGTTCGCGCAAACTTTAAATCGCCGGCCAGAGTGGCGCGGCGTTCCGGCCCGCGCACTTCAAACACTCTAGTAACGTCTCCGCCCACCACGATTCCGTCTTTGTTTTGCTGTAACTTTCCGTCACAATAGAATGCTTGCAATGGCGCATCGCACCGCGCTATGCGACGCAATCACACCCGAGGAGCCTCGCTTGCGCATCTCCGTCATTGGCTGTGGGTATGTAGGTCTCGTCACTGGCGCCTGTCTCGCCGAAGCCGGCCATGAGGTGGTCTGCACCGACATCAACGCCGAACGCATCGCCATGCTCAACGCCGGCGAAGTCCCCATCTACGAACTGCACCTTGGCGAAATCCTGGCTTCCGCCCGCAAATCCCGCAAAATTTCCTACACCGCCAACATCGGAGACGCCATCCGCGCCAGCGACGCCATCTTCATCTGCGTCGGCACGCCCCCGAAGGAATCCGGGGAAGCGGATCTGAGCGCCATCGATCACGTCGCTCGCCAAATCGCCGCCGAGGCCCAGTCGCCGAAACTCGTTGTGGAAAAAAGTACTGTGCCCGCGCGCACGGGCCTAGAACTAAGCCGAGCCCTGGCGGCCTACTCCCGCGACGGCGCAATCAAATTCCGCGTCGCCTCCAACCCCGAATTCCTCCGCGAAGGCACGGCCGTCTACGATTTTTTTCATCCCGATCGCATCGTCGTCGGCGTTGAAGATCCCTCGACCGCCGAAGAACTCCGCGAAATCTATGGCCCCATTCTTGAGCGTAAATTTCATTGCCCGGTCCACAACGGCCCGTGCCCCGCGGGCCCCAAAGCCGAGTACATCGTCACCAGCATCAACAGCGCCGAACTCATCAAACACGCTTCCAACTCTTTCCTGGCTCTGAAAATCAGCTACGCCAACGTGATCGCCGATCTCTGCGAACGCGTCGGCGCTGACGTCGAGGAAGTGACCCACGCCATGGGACTCGACCCCCGCATTGGCACGCAATTTCTCAAAGCCGGCTTGGGTTTTGGCGGCTTCTGCTTTCCCAAAGACGTTCAAGCGTTCATCTATCTCTCGGCCACCGTGGGAGTGGACTTTGACATTCTCAAAGCCACCGAACGCGTCAACAAACAGCGCATCGAGCGCTTCCTGGAAAAAATCCACAAAGCCTTGTGGGTGGTCAAAGGAAAACGCATCGCCGTCCTCGGCCTGGCCTTTAAAGCCAACACCGACGACATTCGCTTCGCCCCCGCTCTCGACGTGGTAAAAAAGCTTCTCGACGAAGGCGCCCATCTCGCGGCCAGCGATCCGGAAGGCATGGCTGGCGCGCACAAGCTCTTCCCCAAAATCGAATACCACGAAGATCCCTACGAATGCCTGCGCAACGCCGACGCCGCTCTCATCTGCACCGAATGGGATATTTTCAAAAAGCTCGACTGGGATCGCGCGGGAAAATTAATGGCCCGCAAACTGGTCATCGACGGTAGAAATCTCTACTCGCCAAAGCATATGCGCGACCTCGGCTTTGAATACTATTCCTTCGGCCGCCCCTAGTCCGAGTTGCGGCCTTCCGTCCCCGAGCCAAGGCCCGGCTGGGCCCGCGGGAGCAAAGACCGGCGTCCGGGCCATGCATCTCGCGCGGCTTTTTCTCTCCCTCGCCACTCGCTTTCCAACTTACTCCGCCGCCCTCCACCCTGTCCTTTAGTCCAGTGTTTCCAAGCTGGTACGTGCGTACTATAGCTGGCGCGCGCGCTGCCGGATGAACATATAGGAAGTACTCAAGAACCACGAACACACTGAGGGCTCCTGGGGGGCCGCCAGCAAAATTATTCTCGCGGGTGCGCAAGCTATGTCCACAATTCTTAAAGATGCAGAACTATCCTCTGGCGCACAGCCAGCCGGTCCGCAAGCTCTTCCGCAGCCGGAATCTCGTTCGTCCGCGGAGGCGCCCGGCAAACCGCAGCCGGTGGCTCTTGAAATTAGCGTCTCGGTGAACGGCGCCCGCACGCTGGAAGGCACCGACAAACGCGAACCCTTTTCTGAAACCAGCAAAACCGTTCTGGTCTTCGGCAATGGCGCGGTCATTCGCCTGCAAGCCTCCGTCGCCCCGGGACAATTGCTTTTTCTCACCAACGAAAAAACAAAAAAAGAAGTGGTCTGCCAGGTCGTGAAGTCCAAAAATTATCGCAGCGTCAGCGGCTACGTCGAACTCGAATTCACCGAGGCCGTCCCCGGCTTCTGGGGCATGCGTTTTCCCGGCGACCGCATCGCTCCGCCTGCCGCCACGCCTGCGGTAGGCCAGCCCCCTCTTGCGCCATCGCCGGCTGCGGGTCTTCCCGCGGCGCCTCCGGCAATCGCACCGCAAGCCGTATCGCCGGCCGCCGCATCTCAGAAAAACGCCCCGGAGACCCCGGGGCCTGACGCCAAATCTCCGGCTGGGGTCTCTCTGTCCAGTGTTCCGCCAGCGTCGCCCGCCGCATACCCACCCGAAACACTGTCTCGGTCCGCTCCCGCACCGGTTCAACCGCTCACAGCTCTGGGCGCACCCATCGCGCCGGGCGGTCCGGCCACGCCGTTCCTCGTTAAGCCAAATGTTTCCGTTAGCTCCACGGCTTCAAGTTCGGGGCTTTCACTCCCTTCGGTACTCAGCCTGCCGCGCGTTGCGGACGCCAAGCCGTCTCCGGCTGCCCCCATCTCGCTGGCTTCGAGTGCCGGCAGTTCCGGGCCAGAAGATCCGACCGCCGCGCTCAAAGCGGAAAACGCCCGTCTGCAGCAGCAGCTGACCTCCCTGCTATCCGCCGAGACCAAAAAGTCAGCGCCCGTCGCCGCGGGAACCGGTGCTGCGAAGCCCGGGCCGGAAACCGCCGGCAAAATCCTGGAAATCGCCGACGCCCAGCTCCCCGCGGCTCCTCCCGCCAACGCGGCGGCCATCGAGCCGCCAGGCACGCGCAACTCCCCGCCATCTGCGGTGAGCAATCCCGCCACAACCCTCGTGCCGCCCCCGGCTCGCGCGAAAGTGCCGGCCGCTTCGCTGCCTTCGTTTCTAGACAACGAGCAACTCAAAATTCCCTCCTGGCTCGAACCCCTCGCGCGGAATGCCGCGATTCCCGCTCCAGAGGCCTCGGAGGACTCCTCAGACAGTAGCCTAAAGTACGATCTGCATGCCGCTGTGCCGGCATCCACGCAGTCCAGCGCCCCCGAAACGCACACCCCGGAAGCCTTCCCCAAACACCTGGCCGAGCAGGAAATCGCTGCACATGACAGCCAGCCCCATGGGCAGGCCTTTGAACCGGCGTCTCCCAGCCAGTCCGGGGAGCAAAGTCTGGACACTCTTTTTGAGCCCAACTTCGGCTCTGGTCTCCGGCTGGATGAGAATTCCGGCGATAGCGCTCCGCGCTCGAACAAAAAACTGTTTCTCGCCGTCGCCGCCGCCCTCGCGTTAGCCGCGGTCGGCGGGCTCTGGTACACCGGTCAAGGGGCATCGATCCTGAACGCCTTAGCGGGCACCGGCAAGGGCGCTCCTGCGGCCACTTCTGCGGCCGCTCCCTTATCGGCTTCGCCAGGCAATTCGCCGGCTTTTGCCGCCGCACCGCCGAATCAGAACGTCGCGAGCTCTTCTGCGTTCGCTCCGAACCGGGCGCCCGTCGGGGCCATCAAGGATAAGGCCGCCACTCCCGCTCCGCTCAGCGCCAACCTGGTCGTCTCTCCGAATCGCGCCGCTCCCTCGCCGGCATCCGTTTCAACCGTCTCTGCCGCGGCCAGTTCCGCGCTGCCGCCGCCCGTCCAGCCGGCCGTCCAAGCGCCCGCGCAGAAGCGCTCCTCGCTCGGCGACGTTCATCTCGCCGGTCCGACGGCTGCCCATCGAGCCGACGCTTCGCTTGGTGATGGCGATCCCGGCTTCAACAGTTCCGCGCCGTCAGCCGATGTCCCTGCTTCCGCAAATTTCGCCGCTACCTCCGGCCCCGCGGTTCCCGCCGCACCCATCCCGGTCGGCGGCGACGTCAAGAACGCTCATCTCCTAAAGTCCGTGTCGCCCGTCTACCCCGCCTTTGCCAGAACGCAGCGCATTAGCGGCGACGTGAAGATCGACGCCCTCATTGACGCCAGCGGCAAAGTCACCACCATGAAGGTTATTGGCGGCCCGGTAATGCTCCATCAGGCCGCGATGGACGCTCTCCGCCAGTGGCGCTACCAACCCGCCACGCTCGACGGCAACGCCATCGCCATGCACCTCACCGTGACCGTGCAATTCCGCGTGCAGTAGCCCGCCGCGTAGCGCGCGGGGGAGCAAGATTCCCGTCCCGCCTGAGGCGCCGCGCATCGCCCGGATGCCGGGCTTTCTAGCCCGTGACCGCCCGCGTCGAGCGTGTTGCGCTCCCCCTTTTCTGCCCGCCCGTCTCGCGGAGAATCAACGCCCAGCGCGGGATGCCGACGCTCGTCTAGCAGTGCCCTCCCGGGGCATGGGGATCTCAGAAAGTCGCTCGGTGCAGCTCTCCGGGAACGGGTTGCCGGTGGCAAGCGTTCCTAAAATTTCCCGCAATGCCCGCCACAAAAAGCTGTTATCTTGGGCCGTCTTTCCGGGGGGTCTTAAAGATGCGCACGCCAGCCCTGGCGGCCAGTGTGGCAATCGTTGCGTTTCTGGGAGGGACGGCCAGCCCCCGATCATCCCGCGCGCAGTCTCCCGCTGCCGATACCGTCTTCAGCGTCCCTCCGGTGGACGCCCCAGAGTTAGCTCCGCGTGGACCCTACGGCGTCGGGGTACGCACCCTTTCGCTCCTCGATCCGAAGCAGGTCGATATACTCCGTTTCGATAAAATCACCGGTAAGGCTCCTCTCTATGACCGGCCTTTGACCGTTGAAGTCTGGTACCCGGCGTTGCTGCCAAAGGGCCCGGAGGAGCGCGTGGTTTACGAAATGCCCATGCCTCGAAGCGGCGCAACACCGCGCGCGGTGCCCGTCAGGGGTAAGGCCCTGCGGGATGCCGCGCCGCTGCCGGGCACGCTTTGCCCCTTGGTGGTGGTCTCCCACGGCTATCCAGGATCACGGTTTTTTTTGAGTTATCTCACAGAAAATCTCGCTTCCAAAGGTTATGTGGTGGCCGCCATTGACCACACCGACTCCATCATTGGCGAGGAGAAGGATTTCTCGAGCACACTTCTGAATCGCGCGAGCGACCAGTTGTTCACCATCGCCGCCCTCGAGAACCTCGCCGAGGGCCCGGACCATTTCCTGCACGGCCTGCTCGATCCCGCGCGCGTCGCCATCGTGGGTTATTCGATGGGCGGATACGGCGCGCTCGCCAGCGCGGGCGCAGGATACGGCAAATCCTCACTCGCCCAGCAGCTCGTTCCCGGAGGCTATCTGGGCGCCTGGACCGCGGGCAGCCCGGACTATCCGCCCCATTTGCGGAAAGAGCTACAAGCCGTGGTGGCGATTGCGCCGTGGGGCAATCAGCCGCCCTACAACATGTGGGATGCCGCCGGTTTGACGGGCATTCACATCCCGCTGTTGATGATCGATGGGGACCAGGACGACGTCTCCGATTTCACCAACGGTGTTGCTCCGGCCTTCGCCAAGGCTGTGAATTCCGAGCGCTGCATGCTGGTGTACGAGAACGCGCGCCACAACGTGGGAGGAAATCCTCCGCCCCCGGAAGCGCAAGCCTCCTTTACGACCGAGGAATATTTCGACGAGCCGGTCTGGCGCAAGGAACGCATCACCGCCATCAACCAGCATTTTATTACCGCGTTTCTCGACCTCTATCTGAAAGGCGACGAAAGCAAGCGCCCGTATTTGCATGTCGCGCCGGAAAAATCGAACGATGGCCTCTGGCCCCTGAAAAGGGGCGAGTCCGTTGCGGGCCAGTTCAGCGACGGTGACAAGTACTGGAAAGGCTTCGAGCGCCGCTGGGCGGTGGGCTTGGAGATGCATTGCTCTGCGCCGGGGGCAGCGAGCCAGCGGTAAAGCAGCTGGCCGGCCCCCGGCCTTCCCGCCCCTGCCCAAATCCGCACGCGTCCGTGCCCAAGTCCTTGCGGCCTGGGCGCTGCCGTTCGTATACTGGACACCCGGGCAAATGACGTACCGCGAGTGGGTAGCTCGCTAAACTGGACGTCGTTATCCCCGACTCAAACGCTACGATCACATCCCGCAGGTTTGCTTTGCTCTGCGGTAAAACGAGTTCGCTTCCGCTGGAAGAGGCCGCAGGTCGCTGAAGGCCAGGGAAGACGCGAAGATTCAGGAGACCGTGCATGGCCCAGCTGCTCACTCACGAAGAATTGAACGTCTACGAAAACGCCGAGGCGCGCTTTGAGATCGCGGCGAAAAAACTCAACCTCGAGCAAGGCTTATACCGATATTTGAAACACCCGAGCAAAGAGGTAACGCTTTACATTCCCGTGGGCATGGACAACGGTACGCTAGAAGTTTTTACCGGCTATCGCGTGCTGCATTCCACCGTGCGCGGCCCGGGCAAGGGCGGCATCCGTTTCGCTCCGGACGTGACTCTTGATGAAGTCCGCGCCCTGGCGACATGGATGACCTGGAAGTGCGCGGTCGTGAATATTCCGTTTGGCGGCGCCAAAGGTGGCGTGGTCTGCACTCCTCAAAAGATGTCCAAACTCGAACTGGAGCGCCTCACCCGTCGCTACACCGCGGAGTTGGCCGACTGGCTGGGGCCAGAGAAAGATGTTCCGGCCCCCGACGTCGGCACCAACGAGCAAACCATGGCTTGGGTGATGGACACCTACGCCATGCACCTTGGCCAGGCCACCACCGCGGTGGTTACCGGCAAACCCATCGAACTCGGGGGTTCCGCCGGCCGTCGCGAAGCGACCGGCCGCGGCGTGATGATGTGCTGCAACAAGGCCATCGCCAAGCTCGGCATTAAGAAAGAGACTTGCCGCGTGATCATTCAGGGCTTCGGCAACGTCGGCTCTTTGGCCGCGGAACTGATGCACAAAGCCGGCTACATGATCGTGGGCCTCGCGGATATCGGCGGCGGCCTTTACAACGAAAATAGTTTCGACGTTCCGCGGGTGATTGATTGGGTCTACACCCAGAAAAAACCGCTGCAGGACTATCCCGCCGGTGGCACCCGGATGAGCTCGCGCGAGGTCCTTTTCCAGCCCTGCGAAATCGTGATTCCCGCCGCCATCGAAAACCAGATCACGGAAAACAACGCCAGCCAGGTGCAGGCCAAAATTCTCTGCGAGGGCGCCAACGGCCCCACCACCTCGCAAGCTGACGCCATCATCGATGCCAAAGGCATTTTTACCGTGCCCGACATTCTCGGCAACGCCGGCGGCGTCACCGTCAGCTATTTTGAATGGGTGCAGGACCGCCAGGGCTTTTTCTGGCGCGAAAGCGAAGTCAACGAACGCCTGCTGGATGTGATGGATAACGCGTTTGACCAGGTGGTGCGCTACGCCGAAACGCATCAAGTCAACAACCGCATCGCCGCCTACATGCTGGCCATCGACCGCGTGGCCAGCGCCCTCAAACTCCGCGGCATTTACGCCTGAACGCGGGATCTGTCGCGCGGCGCGCGCCCGCCCCAGTGGGGGCGGGGACGTGGTCCTCGCCGGTCGTGCCCCCCGGGACGGATTTTTATCGTTTTCTTACTGGCGCAGGCAGATTGAAATGTGTATGCTTCCGCTCCGCAGCGCGAGAACCCCGCCAACGCGCCGGCGACTAAGCGCACATGTTTGAACATTCTGTAACACCCGGTCACGCGAAAAGCGAGGAACAGCACCGCCACGAAGTTTGTGTCGTCGGCCGCTGGATGTATGAGCGCGGCCTCATCGTGGCTTGTGACGGAAATGTGTCCGTGCGGCTCTCGGCCAACCGCATTCTCACCACGCCCACGTGCATGAATAAGGGCGCGCTGCGGCCGGGGGACCTCGCGGTCACGGATCTGGACGGGCGGCAACTTTCCGGAGAGCGCAAATTTTCTTCGGAAATTGCCATGCACCTTTTGTTCTACCGCATGCGCCCGGACGTGCAGGCGATTTGTCATGCGCATCCGCCGACGGCCACGGGCTTCGCGGTCGCCGGGCGCGCGCTCGATCAGGCGCTGCTCCCCGAGGTGATTATCGGATTGTGCCAGATTCCGCTGGTGCGTTACGGCACGCCGGGAACGCCGGAGCTGAGCGCAGCGCTCGAGCCATTTGTATCGCATTATGATGCGATGTTGCTGGCCAACCACGGGGCGGTAACTTGCGCGCCGGATTTGCTCACGGCATTTTTCCGCATGGAAACCATCGAACACGCCGCGAAAATTACGCTGGCCGCGGAAGCCGTGGGCACCCCGGAACTGCTCTCCGGGCGCGAAGTGGCAAAATTGATGGCCGCCCGTTCGCGCTATGCGGTCGAAATGCCTCCCGGCGGCGGCGCGGAATTGCCCATCACCAGCGACAGCGCGGATAAAGCGGATGGGCCGGTAACCCTGACGCGCCGCGAATTGGACGCCTTGATCGACGAAGCCGTCCGCAAAGACCGCGCCCGCCGCTGACCCTGGTTGCCGCACGGCACTCTGCTCCAAGAGCGAAAATCGGATTCATCACGGCCAGAAACGCGCCTGGCCAGCGATCGCTTGGCCCGGCTCCCCTTGACGGTCTTGCTGTTCAAGTAGAATGAGCCATGGACAAGGGCCGCCTTGAAGCCTTCAGCGACGGCGTAATCGCCGTGATCATTACCATTATGGTCCTGGAGCTAAAGGTGCCCCAGGGAACGGACTGGGCGGCGCTGCGCCCGCTGATTCCCGTTTTCCTCAGCTACGTGCTGAGTTTTATTTACGTGGGAATTTACTGGAACAATCACCACCACATGCTGCAGGCCTGCCAGAAGGTGAATGGGCGGGTGTTGTGGGCCAATTTGCATTTGCTGTTCTGGATGTCCCTGGTTCCGGTGGTCACAGGATGGATGGGCGGGAGTCACCAGGCCCCGATTCCCGTGGCGCTGTACGGTAGTGTGCTGTTTCTGACCGGTTGCGCGTACCTGATTTTGTCGCGCGCCCTCATCGCTTTAAACGGTGAAGATTCTCCGCTCGCGAAGGCGCTGGGCCGCGACGACAAGGGAAAAATTTCGCTGATGCTCTATGCCTTCGCGATCGGGCTTTCGTTCTTCAGGACGTGGATCGCGCTTGCGGTGTATGCGACCGTGGCGATCATGTGGTTTGTTCCCGATCGCCGCATCGAGAAGCGCATCGCGGAGTGACTGTGGAATTCGCGCAAAAACTGAATATATTATAGTCAACAGCGAAGCACGGGCGGGAAATCCCGGGTGAGCGCTGTCTTTAATTTCTGTGAGGTTATCGGGACGCCTTTGTGTAAATAATGTAAATAGGGGAGTTACAGGCGTACTTTGGACGACAACTCTGCGAAATGCAAACCTCAGTATGGTTTTGGTCGGCCGAGCAGACAGGAGTTGGCAACGTGCGCCGTCGGAATTGCCCGGAGGGTGAGTTGCGAAAAATGTCGGCGAGTTTTCTCGGATTGGCGGTGCTGGTGTTCACCATGGCTCTTCCCGCGGGGGTGCTGGCACAGGAGCGTGTTAGCGTGCGCGTGAATGCTGCGGAACGTACCGCACCGTTTCGGCCGATCTACGCCTATTTTGGGTACGACGAGCCGAATTACACGTATGCGAAGAATGGCAGCAAACTTATTCATGAACTGGCGATGCTTACGGATGTGCCGGTCAATGTGCGCACGCATTTCCTGCTGGCGACCGGAGATGGCACGGCGCAACTGAAGTTCGGCTCGACGAACGTTTATAGCGAAGATGCTGCGGGCCGGGCGGTGTACGACTGGACGATTGTGGACCGGATTTTCGACACCTATGTGGCGGCGCACGCGAAGCCGTTTGTGGAGATCGGATTTATGCCCCAGGCGCTTTCTGCCGCGCCGGAGCCCTATCGGGCGACCTGGGTTCCGGGCGCGCCCAACAAGGATTACGGCAGCGGCTGGTCCTATCCGCCGCGCGACTACGAGAAGTGGGGCGAGCTCGTCTACCAGTGGGCGCGCCACTGCGCAGATAAGTATGGAAAGGCGCAGGCGGAATCTTGGTACTGGGAAGTGTGGAACGAGCCGAACATTTTTTACTGGCACGGAACACAGGCGGAATACAACACGCTGTACGACTACGCCGCGTCGGCAGTGAAGCGGGCGCTGCCCAATGCGCGCGTGGGCGGTCCGGCGACCACCGGTCCCGGGGATGCCAAAGCCGCGGCGTTTTTAGAGGCGTTTCTCACGCACTGCGCGGAAGGCAAAAATTCTGCCACCGGAGGCCGCGGGGCGCCGCTGGATTTTATCAGCTACCACGCCAAAG
>JBEKSZ010000051.1:0-29165 GCA_049516615.1 Candidatus Acidiferrum sp.
GAAGGGTTAGTGAAGCGCAAGGGCGTCGTCGCGAGGCGAGGTCTGAAAGAAGCGCGGAGCAAACGCGCGAGCCGATGGACAAGAACTGGATTTGAGGCCTACGGTGCCGGGCGAGCGAGCCAGGGACCAAAGCCCGGCCGCTGCCAGAGCAGAGCGCTCAGGCTGCCAGTGAGGCCAGCAGGAATTCCATCACCGCGCGGGCGTCTTCGCTGCCACGTTTCAGGCGGTCGTCGGCGTATTGCAAAGAGCGCAGGCCGGCAAGCAATTTTGCTTTCGGTATCTTTCGCGAAGCCTGCAAGGCCAATTCGGCTTGCTCCGGACGCATGCTCAGGGTGCGTGCGGCCTGCCAGCCGTTTGCGGCCCGGACTTCGCTGGCTTCGATGATTTTGCGATACATCCAGGTGATGGCGCCGAGGATCTGCAGAGGCTGCTCGCCTTCGCGCAAGAGGCGGTCAAGAAATTCCAGGGCGGTGCGGGATTGGCGGTTGCCGAGCAAGTTGGCCAATTCCCAAACGGTGGTGGTTTTCTCGGAGATGACCATGGTGACGATGTCTTCACGGCGAATCTGCCTGCGCGCGCCGGCATAGGTGGCGAGCTTGAGGATCTCGGTTTTGAGGCGCTGAAGGTCGGCGGAAACAAATTCGGCGAGATCTTCGGCGGCGCCTTTCTCGAAAGTTACACCTTCCTCTTTGGCCAGCCTACGAGCCAGTTCAACTGCGCTGGCTTGCCGCTGTTGCGGGTTTTCGCCGAGCCCGACTTCTACTACCAAAGCTTTTTCCACCAGCATTTTGCCAAGCCGCATGCGTTGGTCGAGCTTGGCGGCCTCCAGCACGAAAACGGTAAAGGGCGAAGGATTCTTGAAGTAGGCTTCCAGTTGTTCGAGCGCGGCGTCGCGCTTTTTCTCAACGAATTCCTCTATGGTTTCCGCGTCTTCGAGAAACACCACTTGCTTGGGCGAAAGCATGGGCATGGTCTGCGCCTGCTCGAGGGCAGCCTGCGTTTCGCCGCGGTCCGCGGAATAGCGCGAAACGGCCCAGGTGCGCGACGCTGGCGGTACATATGTCTCGATGAGCTGCGCGCGGCAGGCATCGCGCAGATAAGGCTCTTCGCCGAGCAAGAGCAACGCCGGTATAGCCGTTCCCTTCTCGAGGTGTGCCAACAATTCCTGCGTGCTGGTTTTCGCCATCAGTAGTTCTCGGTGATCGCGGCGACCAGCCGGGCGGCAAAATCCTGAGCTACGCGGTCGAGCGCCGGGTCCTGCTCTTCAAAAAAGCTGGTCACGTCGGTGGAAATCTCGTACTCATTGCGGAACAGGAAATTGTCGGTGTGATAGAGAATTTTTCCGGTGGTGCGGTCTTCGAACGTGATCTCGCATTTCACGGTAACCAGCATGGTCGTCGCGCGACTGGTGGTGGGGTTTGTGGGCGTGGTGCTCGAATACAGCAGCGGCACGGCTTCGAGGCTGAGCACCTTGCCGCGCAAAACGGCATCGCCGGCCTCGGGATCGGAGATCACCCGGTAGGGAGTCTTGATGATGAATTCGTGGATGGTCGCGGCAGTAAGGCGCTGCTCCATGCGATAACTGTTGGTCTTATTCTCGAGCGCGGGAATGGCGATGGTGTGAATATTTTTGGGCAACGCACTGGTGGTACCCGCGACGTGGTAGCCACAGCCGGCAACGCTCATGAGCGGCAAGAGCAGCAGCAGCCGGCGAAGTGTGCAAGCGAGTCTCATGACAGCATTTCCGCGAGTTTTATGGCCGTGGCGGCGGGCAAGCGAAAATTATCGGCGGCGCCCCAGAACCACCACGCGCCCGGCCGGGAAGCGTCGAGTTCGGGAACCGCAAGCTGCAGTGTGCTTTCCCCGGCAACGCTGACATTGCTCGGGCGGGCTTCTGCGACGTCGGGGAAGACAAATCCGGCGTCGCTGCAGGCGGCGACGAGTTGCTCGGCCGAACCCTTGCCGGACGACGCGCTGAGCGGCGCACAAGCGGAAAACGCTGCGCCATAAAATACCGGGGCCTGGATGATTTGCAGCGCGGGTGGGGCCAGGCTCCCGCCAAGGCATAATTCGGTCTCCGTCACGATCCGGTCGCGCACAAGTCTCAGCTTGAAAGAGCTGGCCGCGCCAAAGCGGTCGACCAGGTTAAACGCCACTTGCGTGTCGAACACCGGGCGGCCCACGCCTTGAAACGAGAGCAATTGCCCCGTTTGCGTTTCCAGTTCTTCGATGCCGGCACGCCCCGCCTCCGACGCCGAATGGAAACACACCATCACCAGCGCAGTGATATCGACTTTCGCCAGGGCGAGGCGCAGTGAAGTGGCAGCAATCGCGTGGGCCGAGGGAATCAGGTAGGTGTGGTGCGCTTTGGCGAATTCCCGGCCGCGCAGCCGGTCCAGCCTGGGAAACCAGGCGACCGCCGAGGCGTCTTCGCTGAGGCCTCCAGAGAGGTCGATGAGCGTAGCCCCTTGCTGGCGGGCTGCGGCGACATTGGCGCGGGTGAACTCCGGCGAACCGGTGAAAAAAACCGTTTGGGCGCGGTCGAAGCTCCCTTCTTCGACCGGCTGGATAATCGCTGGCTCACCCCCAGCAGCGGTAAGCAAGCCTGCAGAAAAGGGTTCATCCAGCAGGCGAATGTCGGCCCCGGCGAAGCGGCTTTCTTCAAGCAAGGCGCGAACTTCGGCGCCCAGCAGGGAAGAGGCACCGGCGACCACGATGCGCCGCTCGTCGCGGCTGGTCGAAGTGGGAGCAATGGTCATGGATCAGGCCGGACGCGCCGTGGTGCGCTGGCGAATGAAACGCACCAGGTGCAAGGCGCTTCCGATAGCCGCGTAGGAACAGGCAAAGATCATCAGGAAATATTCCGAGTACACCCAGGCAACGCTAAAGATAATCAGCACCACAATGATCCCGAGCGAAGGCTGCTTGCGCGTCCAGGGCAAATCCTTAAAGCTGTAGAAACGGATGGTGCTGGTCATCAGGGCGGCAAGCCCGATGGCCAGGAGCAGCCAGACAATGGCCCACCGCCAGTCATGCAGGGGGTATTTGTAGCGGTGAATGATGGCGGCGATAACACCCGCGGCCGCAGGTGTGGGCATGCCGACGAAAAATTTCGAGCCGCCGGGAGCCATGCCCTGGACATTGAAGCGCGCCAGGCGCCAAGCGCACGAGACCAGGAAAACCAGGCAGGCGATCCAGCCAAATTCCGCGAGGTGGCGAAGGTCTACGGGATCAAGTCCTGCGAGGCTGCGAACTCCCCAAGCGTAGGCCAGTACCGCGGGCGCGATCCCGAAGCTGACGACGTCGGCGAGGGAGTCAAATTGTACGCCGAACTCGGTGTTGGTGCCGGTCATGCGCGCCACGCGGCCATCCATCGAATCGAAAACGATGGCCAGACCGATGGCTTTGGCGGCGTGGTCGAAATCATCGCGCCCACCGATCAGCGCGGCCACCACCGCATAGTAGCCGCACAGAAGATTCGCGGCGGTAAACAAGCTGGGCAGTAGAAAAATGCCGCGGCGCAGGCGCGGATTCTTGAGGCGCCGCTCCTGGAAGGGAATTTCCTGCTGGTCGGCTTCAGGGATCATGTCTTGGGCAGGCCTGCCGTCATTAAGTTGGTCTCCGCGCGAGCAGGTGCGGCGTGATGGTCAGATAATCCCATTGATTGCACCGGCAGGAAAGCGAGAATGCTGGAGCCGCCCGTGACATGGTCACCTAACTTGACGACGACACGCGAATCGGCGGGCAGCCACACGTCGGCGCGCGAGCCGAAGCGGACCAGGCCGATGCGCTCGCCGCGCGCCACGGTGTCGCCGGCTTTCTTCCACGCCACCACGCGGCGGGCCACGTACCCGGCGATCTGTTTGCAGACGATTTCGCCTCGGTTGGCGGGCCCTTCGTTGGTCGCGATGGTGAAGATATTTTGTTCGTTCTCCGCGGAAGCCGCAGCGCGCATGGCGGCTAGAAATTTTCCAGGCTGGTAATCGAGCGCGGTGATGGTTCCTGCGACGGGGGAGCGGTTGACATGGACGTTCCAGACCGCCAGAAAGATGCTGATGCGCTTGCCGGGACGGCCCGCGCGCAACTCGTCAGTGACCACCATCACGCGCCCGTCCGCCGGGGAAACCACCGCTCCGGGATCGGCGGGAATCACTCGTTCCGGGTCGCGAAAGAAAGAGAAGCAGAAGACGCCGAGCAGGAAAAAAATGGCCGCGGCGGGTGTCCAGTGTAGAAAATAAAGAAGCACACCCGCAACCAACGGCGGAATCCCGAAATAGTAGCCTTCCTTAACCATGCTGTAGAAAAGATACCACACCGCGGCGGAAGGAAGTCGGTGGGCTCGAATGCGCAGGGCGGGGAGCGGGTACAAAACTAGCGGCCAGTTCAAGGTGCGGCGCTACTCGACAAATCCGGAGGGAACGCGCAGGGAAACTATTCCGAGTGCGGCGCTTGCTCGCGCTTCAAGCGCGCGGCCAGCTCAATCATTTCGTCCTTTACGTGGAGCTTCAGCTTTTTGAGCCTGATTTCTTCGAGGAGATCTTCGGAACTGAGGAACTGCGAGGTGGAGATTTTGTGGAGCTCTACTTCGTACTTTTCGTGTTGTTCGGCGAGTCTCTGGTAGGCTGCGTTCGATTCCAGCACTAGATCCCGAGGGTTGCGCGCGATTGTGGCCATGCGGTCCTCCTCCTTGTGAGTGAGATTTCGTTAATGTGATGTTGCGGCTGCATGAGCGAACGATAGCACTCGGATTTGCGGCGTCAAGTAGGAAGATCGTTTAGTACTACGCGGCTGTGAGTATCTGCTGCGCCGCCCGGAGCTCGATGCCGCGCTATAGCAGGCGTTCCATGAGCACGGCGTCTTCTGCGGGTTGCTGGTAGTAGCCAGGCCGGGCGCCGGTGACGCGGAATAAGTGATTCTTGTAGAAGGAGATGGCGGCGGCATTCGAAGCGCGAACCTCGAGATGAACGCGTTGCAGTTTCCCGGCTGTCCATTCGCCGAGCGCGGTTTCAAGCAGCGCCGACGCCACCCCGGTGCGGCGATTTTCGGGCGCGACGGCGAGGTTGAGGATTTCAGCCTCGGAAAGCACGGTGCGGGCAATCAGAAAGCCTGCGACGGTGCCCCGGTCGTGGCAGCTGCCAGCGACGACCCAGGCTCGGTAGTCGGAGTCAAGCAGCGTTGCGTAGCTGCTCTCGGACCATCGCGCGGCCTGCGGAGAGGCGGCGGCGAGTTGCGCGATGCCTCCCGCGTCGGTCGGCTGGAACGCGCGAACCCGGTGGGCAACGATTTTCCTTTCCTGAGGCGTGACAGCGGGTCTGCTATATCCTTTCCACTTCACTTCGGCATCCGGGCGGCGTATGTAGTTGGCGTCGAGGAGCAAGGCATCCGTGAGGGCGTTGCGCGCCGCCAGTTGCAATGCAATTTTGCCAATGGCGGGAGCCAGGACCGCAGGCACTTGCTCAACCGTCTCGCCATTGGCGGCTCGTTCCCGCCATGCAGGTTCGGCGGCCAGCGGTTCCCGGTCGAGGGTTACCCAAGCCACGGCGGCGGCACCGGCCTGCGAGGCAGCCCAACGAATGAGCTCCCCGGGGCTGACTACGGTTTCCTCGCCCAAACGCTGCAAGGATTGGCCTCTTCGCCGGTAGACGGCGGCGTAAAGCTGGCCACGCTGCGCATCGCAGCATGCCGCCAGAAAGGGCGACGCTGCGGGGCCCTTGACGGCGGCGGCCACCGCCAGCGCTTCGAGCCGCGACACCGCCGCAATCGGCTTGTGAAGGGCCTCGCTCCAGGCTTTCACGGTCGTCAATGCGATGCGAATGCCGGTAAACGATCCCGGGCCGGCCGCGGCGGCGTACACCCCGACGTCGGGCAGCTTCCGTCCTGCCGTTTCAAGCACCCGTTCGACCGCAGGCAGCAGCCAGGTCGAGTAGTCTTCGGCGGAGTCGTGGATGGCCGTAGCCAGCACCGTCTCTCCGTCCAGCAGGGCAACGCTGCCGCGCGCGTCGCACGTGTCCATAGCCAGCATCAGCACACCCGAGAGTTTACATCAGGCAAGGAAGCAGCCGCGAAAATGGCAGCAAATGCCGCCTCATTGCAGAGTTTTGCACAAGACGCGCCCGTTCAGGCGCAGCCCGCGCCGCATCCGGTCAAGCATCTCTAGTTAACACGCGAGAAATATTCGCCATGCAATTCTACTGCCAAATTGGTACCTAAATTTTCCTAACCCCATGATTCCACTGGATATATCTTGACTCTTTCCGCACAATAGGGCTACACTGTTTCACGTACCTCCAGGGGGCAACCGAAGCTATGGACTACAAGATCGGCGACAAAGTCGTTTACCCGAACCACGGCGTGGGCATTGTAGAGCAGATCAGCTACGGCATCTTGAATGGCAGAACCGAGCGGTACTTCATGATTCGCATTGTTTCCAGCGGTTTGCGCGTCATGGTTCCGCAATCGAACGCAATCTCCGTCGGCTTGCGCTCGGTGATTCGTTCAACAGACTCCATGAAAGTCCTGGGTTTCCTAGAAAAGGGCAAATTAAATTCTCATCATGATTGGAAGCACCGCTTCAAGGAAAACTCCGAGCGCATGCGTACTGGCGCCTTGCTCGAAGTAGCCGTGGTCCTCAAGAGCCTGGTTTCCCTCAGCACCAGCAAGCCCCTCTCCTTCCGCGAAAAGAAAATGCTCGAGCGCGCCAAATACCTGCTCGTCAGCGAAATGGCCACCGCCCGCAATACCTCCGCGGAAAACGCCGAAGCCACGGTGGTCAAGTCCCTGGCCAAAGCCAAGCTGCAATTCCCGGTAATGACCGAAGCGATCGAGTAGTCGGTTCCGGACTCGTCTTTGCCTTGGTGGTGGCGCAGCATGCTGCGCCCGCATTTCGGCAAAGCGCAAAAATCTCAGGGCGGGCAGGCAAACTGCCCGCCTTTTTGTTCGACAACTCGCCCCCCGTCACTCGTTTCCGCGAAGCGATACCCGGTCAGAAAGCCGGCGTCAAGGTCGCTGCCCACGACCGGGTTGGTCCTTGCGCTGCTTACCAGCGTGCCACGGACGACGACGTGTTTTGCCGGGCTTGGTGGCTAGCGAGCCGGGGACAGAGTCGCCAGCGAAATCTCCGCTTCTTGCAGCGTGCGGGCGATGGTCGCTGCAATTTCCCGCGCACCTGGGCTGTCGCTATGGATGCAAATGGTGGCAGCGTGGACCGGCACCTCGCTGCCGTCGACGGCAACCGCCGTGCCGCGCTGCACGATCCGCAACGCCTGCCGTGCGGCCTCGGCGGGGTCGCTGATCAGCGCATCAGCGAATTTTCGCGGGCGCAGACTGCCGTCGGGCTGGTAGCGGCGGTCGGCGAAGGCCTCAGCCGCGATTGCAAACCCCGCGTCTCGGAACACTTCGAGCATGGAGGAACCCGCCAGACCGACAAGAATCAGATTCTTGTTCGACTCGGCAACACCTCGTGCGATGGCGGCGGCCAGTGCGCGATCGCGAGCGGCCTGATTGTAGAGGGCCCCGTGGGGTTTCACGTGCGTCACGCACGCGCCGCATTGCGCAGCGATGGTCAGAAGGGAGCTGACCTGCTGAAAGACCGAATCGGTCACTTCCTTTACCGATAAATTTAGTTCGCGCCGTCCGAAATTAGCCCGGTCGGCATAACCGGGATGCGCGCCAATGGCCACGCCGGTCCGCAATGCCTCCTCCACCGTTAAGCGCATCGTGTGCTCGTCGCCGGCGTGCCCGCCACACGCGATGTTCACCGAACTGATGTAGCGCATCAGCGCTTCCTGCGTGCCGTCGGCGACTGCTTCGGGAAATTCCCCCATGTCGCAATTCACATCGATCCGCAGCCCGGCGCGCGTCATACGAACAGCAACTCCTTCGAGCCCAGTACGGTCTCCTGCTCGTGCAACAATTCCCGCGCGGTTTCCCAGGTTACCAGCGCAAACCGCACTTCATCGCGCGGCCGCAACTGCCCCAGGCATTGAAAATCCGCGGCAATCACATTGGCAATCTTGGGATAACCGCCGGTGGTCTGCTGCTCTACAAACAGAATAATGGGCTGGCCCGCCTCGGGCACCTGCACCGCGCCCAGCGAGACACCCTCGGAAATCATCTGCGCGCCGCCACGCGCTGCGGCCGGCGCGCCCTCCAGTCGCAAGCCGAGACGATTGGAGGCTTCCGTCACGCGATAGCGACCGGCATAGAAATCCCGCAGCGCCGCCTCATCAAACCACTCGCTCTGCGGACCCGCCGTGGCGCGCAACACGCTGCGCGCGGCCACCAAATTCCGGCCGCGCGTCGACAATCTCCGCGCCTTGCCGGGCACAGGGGCTCCTGAATGTCGGGATTCGCCGGTGCGGTGCCGGCTGTCCTCGCCCCCAACGGGCAACTGGTCTCCCTTGCGCAATGCTCTGCCCTCAAATCCTCCGAGCCCGCTCAACACGTGCGTCGACGCGCTGCCCAAAAAAAGCTTCACCGCAATCCCGCCGCGCACACACAAATAGCAACGCGCTCCCGATCGCGTGGCTCCGAGGCGCAGCGTCTGCCCGGGCCGCGCTTCGACCGCCGTCCACATTTCCACGGGGATGCCATCCAGCGCCGCGCCAAAGTCCGAACCCGCCAGCGCAATCGTGGCCCCTTCCGGGAAAACAAACGCACCGCCCACCAACGTCATCTCCAGTCCCGGCGCGCCCTCGGTATTGCCGAGGAGCAGATTTCCAATCCGCAAAGACACAGCGTCGGCCGCGCCCGAAGGCGAAACTCCCAGAGCGCCAAATCCTTCGCGCCCCAAATCCTGCACCGTGCTGAACAATCCGGGCTCCAACACGCGAATCACGCTCATTTGCGCTCCCAGTCCGCAAAGCGCTCGCGCGGAATGGCCACAAATCGCACGTGATCGCCAATCGAGAGCGCGCTCGTGCCATTCTCTTCGCGAAACATTTTCATGGGCGTCCGCCCGATCAGTCGCCACCCGCCAGGGGTCGCAAACGGATACACCCCGGTCTGCCCGCCCGCAATTCCCACACTGCCCGCGGGCACGTTACGCCGCGGCGTCGCCAGCCTCGGCACGTTTAGGGCGGCAGGTAAGACCTCTTGCGCGGGGGGAGCGGGATTGCCCTCTGCGGCTTTTTCCGGGCGCAAGTCGCAGCCTCCCTCGAGGGGCCCGAGATAGGCGAACCCCGGAAGGAAGCCGAGAAAATAGACCAAGTAGGTTAGAGAACAGTGCCGCTCGATGACCTGCGCGGACGTCAGTCCGAGGAGGGAGCAAACATCCGGCAAGTCCGGAGCGAATTCAGCCTCATAACAGACGGGAATTGTCACTTCGCGCGGCGCGGCGACGGAGACGCTTTCGAGCCGGCTGAGGGACTCGCGCAATTTGACCTCCAGTTCGGAGTGGGTCCAGCGTAGGGCATCAAATTTCACCAGCACGGAACAATAAGCCGGATGCAGGTTGCGCACGCCGTCGATCGGCCGCCGCAGGAGCAATCGCAAAAATCGCACCACCCGCTCATGCGCGGCCAGGGTGATGCGCTCGCCAAAATAAACCATTAATGATTGATCACTGGCAGGAAGGAACCGCACACCGTCCAGCGCGGACGTCGCCATTCGTCGATCCCTCTGCGTTACTTCTTCTCGGCGCACTCTGTGCTCCCTGCGCTAAAACCAGCAGGCAGCAACAAGCGCAACCCAACGTTTCGCCGGATGCCTTGCCTTCGGGCGGCGTCAAGCCAGGGCGAGCGCCGGATCGGCGTTTAACTCCGCCCCCGCAAAAATCCCCGCGCGAAACCGCGGATACGCCGCAGCCGCAATCATCGCCGCATTGTCCGTAGAAAGCGCCCGGCTGGGAAAAAATACCGCGATCCCCGAAGCCCTGCCCCGCTCCTCAAAGGCTGCGCGGAGAGCGCTGTTGGCGGCCACGCCGCCAGATACCAGAACGCTTGCGGCGGAGATGCTTTCCGCCGCGGCCATGGTCCGCTCGAGGAGATCACGCACGACGGCGTTCTGAAATTCGTGGATTAGCGCGAGGGTTTGCGGCGAACAAAGCGGCAACAACTGGTCGAAAGAGCGTTCTCCGCGCTCGATGGCGGAGTTCCGCTCGTGAATTTCCTCGTGGTATTCGGGATGCTCGCGCAGATGGTAAAGAACGGCGGTCTTCATCCCGCTAAAACTGAAGTCATAGGCATTGCCTTTGATTTTCGTGGGGCTAAATTTAATCGGGGGTGCCGCCGCCGCGCAGGCCGCCAAGCGATCCAAGATAGGTCCGCCGGGATAGCCCAGCGCCAGCAACTTGGCCACCTTGTCATAAGCCTCGCCCGCCGCATCATCGCGCGTCCCGCCCATCTTGCGATAGCTGAACAAACCCTGCGGCCCAAGCAATCCCGGGTGTAGGCCGTGGCCACTTTCATTTTCTGCCGGGGCGGGAGCTTGTAGGCCGGGCTTTGACCCCGGAGCAGGCTGCCGTGCGTTGTTTCCCGCACCCTCTTCGGCCCGCACCTCATAAATCACCGTGTGCCCGCCGGAAACAATCAAGCAAACCGCCGGCAGCTTGGCCCCCTTCCCAGCCTGGGCCGCCTCCAAAAAAACCGCATGAACATGCCCTTCGAGATGATTTACCGGCACCAGGGGAATATCGAGCGCTGCCGCGAGAGTTTTGCCGTAGGTGATGCCCACGAGCAACGCCCCGACCAGTCCCGGTCCGCGTGTCACGCCGATGGCGTCCAGCCCGTGAAAATCAATCTCCGCCTGCAGCAGCGCTTCCCGCACCACCGGCACAATCTGCCGCAAATGCTCGCGGGAAGCTAGTTCCGGCACCACCCCGCCATACTTGCGATGAATGGAAATCTGCGAAGCCACCACGCTTGAAAGTATGCGGCGGCCGTCAGAGACGACGGCAGCGGCCGTCTCGTCGCAAGAAGATTCAATTCCGAGAATCGTAGCCGTCATATCTCAAATGCTACCACGGTCTTACTTGGCGATCGGGATCACCAGGTAAAGGAATTCGCCGGTGCTCGGCGAATCGAAGGGTTGTTGCTCGCAGTAAAACTTCGGACCCACTTGCCCCGCGCAGGTCTGCGAGCCCGTCAACAGATAGCCGCCGGTCTCCGAGGCGTCCCAGGGCTTGATCTCCTGATGCAGATAAAAGCTGAGGCTGTATTGTTGGCCGCGATTCATGTTCGCAACGGTGAGCGCGCCCGGCGGAATGTTTCGGCGTTGCAGTTCTTGCGCGACGACGCGTCCTGAGGGATCCCCAGGGAAATAAGACGTCACGAGAAAATTGCCGAGCAGAACTGCCACCAGAACCGGTACGACGGCCATGGCGGTGGCGAGCTCGCGGTGCGCAAAGCGCGGCAGCACAGGAAAAATTCCCATGATTGCGTTTGCGAAGGCGAACAGCGACATGAGGATAGCCACCGCACTGGCAGTTTTCCCGCTGGCGAAGTTCTGGTGCGCCGATGGCATTTCCACGAACGCGAAAATCAGGAGGAAGCTCGCAGCTGAGGCGAAGTGCGCGATCCGGAGAGAAACGTGATGGCGGTCGCGCTTTCGGACCAATACATGGGTCATCAGGAGAGCAATCGCCGGAATCGCCGGCAAAATGTATCCCGGCAATTTCGAGTGCGAAGTTGAAAAAAACGCCACGCAAAATCCCGCCCAGCAAATCAGAAACCAGGTCATTCCGCTCGCCAGACGGGTGCGAGCCAACGCCCGCAAGCCCACCGCCGAGGACCACACGAGCATGGCCGTCCAGGGCAAAAACGCCAGCAGCAGCACCGGCACATAAAACCAGAACGGCCGAATATGCTGAAACTCGGGCGTCAAATAGCGTTTGAAATTGTGTTCGATGATAAACACGCGGAAAAAATCTGGATTGCGCCGCGCGCACAAAATGTACCAGGGCAAAGCCGTAGCGCAAAACGCCATCACCGCCGCCGGATGCAAAAGGCGGAATACATCCCGCCAGCGCTTGGTAAACAGCCCCCAGAAGAAAACCGCTCCGCCAGAGAGGATCAGCGCTGCGGGGCCCTTAGCGAGGACCGCCGAACCCAAGAACACGCCGAAGAGCACCAGAGCCAGCCAGGGCGCCCGCGGCAGGATGGGTGTGTGCTCGTTGCGTGTCAGCCCTAGAACCACCGCAGCGCAAACCATGGCCATGGTCAGCATCCCGCTGAACGGCATGTCGGTCGCCGCGGCGTGCGAAAACCCGAGCATTCCTATCGTCGAGGGCAGCAACCCGAGCAGCCAGCGAGCCGCGGCCGCTCCATACACACGCTGGGCCAGCCACGCCAACCCCAAGGTGGCGAGCAGCGCCGACAGTGCACTTGGCAATCGCGCGGCGGCTTCGCTGACGCCGAACAGCTTGAAACTGAGCGCTGCGCCCCAGTAGTACAGGACGGGTTTTTCAAACCACGGCTGCCCGTACAGTCGCGGCGTGACCCAATCGCCGGTCTCCGCCATCCCGCGCGCGACCCACGCGTAGCGCGGTTCGTCCGGTCCGACAAACCCCAGCGCCCCCAAGTGGCTGAAGTAGCAGAGGTAAAGCGTGGCCGCGATCAAAAGCGCCCAGGCCACCCGTACCGGGAGCGATTCCTCTGGCGGCGTCCGGGGCTGATCCGCAGCGCGCGTCCCCTCGACACTCGTGTGATTTTCGGATCGATGAAGCGAAGTCTCAGTCACAGAGAGCCGAGTCTAACATCGCCCCGCCACCAACGTCTGCATCCGCCTCGGGTTGAGCTTCGGCGCAAATTTCTCGAAAACGACCGCCTTTCCTTGGAACGGCAATTTCGCGATTGGCGTCGTACGGGTGCAGCAAAACGGTACAAGGCGCGGCGCAAAGCTTTCCGAGCTATGAACAGCCTTTTCGGGCGCATTCGTGCCAAGCGCGCAGAATCTCGTTAGGCAGCAGCTCCGCGCGGTCGCCTCCAAGCTGGCAAACCACAGCTTGCCCGTGGGTAATCTTCTGCTTAAGCCTGGCGGCAGGAGTACCTCGCGCAAATGTATCAAAACAAAGGCTATACCTCCCCAACGCGGAACGCTGGCACAAAAGATAGGGTGGCCTGGCTCCCCGCGGAGAAACTCACAAGTAACGCCGGACCGGTAAATGTAGGACACTACCGTCTGCCTGCATGAGGGACTGGCTTCAATACGCCGCGTTGTGGATCACCGTAAAATCTCTCGGCGTGCTGCCGCGTCCGCTGGCGCGCTGGAAAGCCTCGGTCGCCGCGCGCATGTGTGTCGCCTGCCTGCCCAAGCTGCGCCAGACCGCTGATTTTAATTTGCGCCTGGCTTTTCCGGATTGGGAGGAAAAGCAGCGCCGCGAAGTAATTGGCAAAATGGTGCGCAACCTCGGCTGGATGGCCGCCGAGTTCGCGCGTTTTCCCAAATACAACACGGAGAGCATCGAGCAATTTGTCGTTCTCGACGGCCACGAGAATTTCCTGGCCGGCAAGCAGCGGGGCAAGGGCGTCATTTATTTGACCGGGCACATCGGCGCGTGGGAACTATCTTCCTTCGCGCACGCGCGGTACGGTTTTCCGCTGCATTACATGGCACGGCCAATCGACAATCCCCGCATCGACGCTTTCGTGAACCGTTATCGCGGACTTTCGGGCAACCTCCCGATTTTTAAGAATGAATCCGCCCGTGTCATGCTGAAAGTTCTGAAAGAGCAGGGAACGGTAGGGATTCTTGCGGATCAAAACACCATGCCGCAGGAGGGCGTGTTCGTGGATTTTTTCGGGACCCCGGCCTGTACTTCGACCGGGATCGCACGCGTGGCGCTGCACACCGATGCGGCGGTGGTGCCGGGCTACTGCTACTGGGATCCTGCTATGCGCAAGTATCGGCTGCGCTTCGAGCCGCCGGTTGAACTGACCCGCACCGGCGATGGGGAACGCGATGTCCGCGAAAATACCGCGCGCTTTGCCAAGATTATCGAAGAGATTATCAAGCGCCATCCCGAGCAGTGGGTTTGGCTGCACGCACGCTGGAAAACGCGGCCGCCAGGGGACGGGAGGCTATATCCATTCTTGTAGCGGCCTCGGGTACCGCGTTGACCTTGGGGGTTGTGTGGCACGGCTCGTCGACTGGCAAAGCGAGTGCGGCGATTGTCGCGCAGGAATCGCAAGCTTAAGAAACAATACAAGTCTTGAACGGGGCGGTGCTTATGACTCGCACGGCAAAGGAAGTCGCAGCCTTCATCGGCGCGGAAATTGAAGGCGACGCGGGGGTTGAACTGAAGTCTGTCGCTGCGCCGGAACGCGCCGGTCCCCACGACCTGATCTATCTCGATTCGGCCAAGCACGCGGGACGCGCGAGTTCTTCCGCGGCACTGTGCGTGATTGTTCCGCAAGGAATTTCCCTCACCGGCAAAACCATTTTCCGCGCCGCCAACGCAAAACTAGCGTTCGCCAAGGCGGCTGCGTTGCTGATCGAGCGCGCGCCCATTGCCCGCGAAGTCCATCCCACGGCGGTGGTCGCGCCGCTCGCAAAGATCGCGGCTTCGGCAGGTATCGGTCCGTATGCCGTAATCGGCGAGGATGCCCACGTCGGCGAAGGCACGCAGATCGGCGCGCACAGCGTCATCGGCGCGGGGTGCTGGATCGGCGAACATTGCCGTATCCATCCGCGGGTCACGCTCTACAACAGTGTGCGCATCGGGAATCGCGTGGAAATTCACGCCGGCGCGGTGATTGGCGCGGATGGCTTCGGTTATGCCTTCGGGGAAAATCGCTATACAAAATTTCCGCAGCTGGGCATCGTGGAAATCGGCGACGATGTGGAAATCGGCGCGAACACCACGATTGATCGCGGTTCCCTCGGCGATACCTCGATCGCCGAGGGTGTGAAGCTCGACAACCTCGTGCACATCGGCCACAACGTGCAGATCGGCGCGCACACGGTAATCGCGGCGCAAACCGGCATATCGGGTTCCTGCACGCTCGGCCGGCACGTGATTCTCGGCGGGCAGGCCGGTCTCGGCGAGCGCTGCACCGTCGAAGACGGCGCCATCGCCGGCGGTCAATCCGGCATTCTGAACGGCAAGACTGTGCGCCGCGGACAAACCGTCTGGGGCACGCCCGCCCGCGAGCTGGATAAATTCAAAGAAACCTTTGCCTGGCAGGGGAAGATACCCTCGCTGGCTGCGCGCATCAAAAAGCTGGAGGAGAAGGCCGGGCGCTAACCGGGTCTTTTGACGAGCGACACAGCCAGGATTGCTTGCGCCGCGCAGGGATTTCAAGGATAACGCCAAACAGCGGGGGCATCCGGGGGTACGCGGTGAAACGCAACAGGGAACCCGGCGGGGTAGAACTTCGAGGCCGCCTACGGATGATGGAAAATAAGAATTGTTGGCGGCTGGTTGTGGTCGGCGGACACACGCGGACCATCGGGAAGACGCAACTGGTATGCGACATCATTGCCGCGTTTCCGGAAACACCCTGGATCGCAGGGAAGATTACGCAATATGGTCACGGCGTGTGCGCGCAGAATGGGAACCATTGCGACTGCGCGCCGGACGAGCACATCTGTGCGCTCAGCTGGGAAGAGTCGGCAAGCACCGGGACCGACAGCTCCCGTTTTTTGGCAGCGGGAGCGCTGCGCTCGTTCTGGCTGCGCACCAAGCAAGGCTTTCTCGCGGAAGGATTGCCCATCCTCCGCGCGGCGTTAAACGAGGCCGTGCTGACGGTTGACGGCCGGGATGGCGAGAATTTGGATCGACCGGTCGCGGTGATCATCGAAAGCAACTCGCTCATGCAGTTCGTGAAGCCCTCGTTGTTCTTCGCGGTGCTGGACCCGGCGAAGAAGGATTTTAAGGATTCAGCGCGCGCGGCTCTGGATCGCGCGGACGCGCTGGTGGTAAGGCAGGATCACGATTTTGCTCCTGCCGGTCGCGAGCCGGTGTGGATGAAGCTTCCCGCGAAGCTCTTGCGTGAGAAGCCCTCCGTGAGTCCCCGTGAAGGCGAGCCGTTACCCGAACCGCTCAAGGTGCTGGTGAAGCGGGCACTTGAAGCGCCGCCTGGCGCAAATCTTTGAAAAGGGGCGCGGCGGAGTTGCTGGCCGCCTTACGGCTTGGCCGCTTGGGAGGCGGGGCTAAGGTACCGGCCGGCTAGTATCGGCAAAGGCCCTGCACAGCGCTGCCCTAAACCCCCGCTTCGCAAAATCCATGCGACGCCCAGTGCGCGCAAGGCATCTTAACCGTTGACCGTAGGCGCGAACCCGGCGATAATTTAATAGTACTGATGTTACTGTGTTTCTTCTCGCGACGTTCGGCGCGCAAGTGTAAGTTAAAAAAGCACTTAGTACAAATGACAGGTGTACCACCCGGGTCCACTACAGCGGTGGGATAGTATGCAGCTGGCTTACCGTGGCGAGCACCGCTCTCTGGGGGAGCATAGATGGCATCATCATTTGCAAGGTTGGGCGAGGAACTACCGGTTGCTCCGGCGCCACTGCCGTGGCAGGAGCAGAATTTCGCCTCGCGCCTCGAGCGTGCCATCGAACGCGGCGCGACTCATCTTGTTTCCCTGCAGGATGAACGCGGCTACTGGCAAGGCGAGCTTGAAGCCGACACCACCCTCGAATCCGACTACATTTACTACCTTTTTGTTTTGGGCAAGGCTGCCCCGGAGCGCATCACCAAGCTGGCCAACTACGTGCGCGCGCGGCAACTTCCCGACGGCGGCTGGAGCATCTATCCCGGCGGGCCTTCCGAGCTGAATGCTACCTGCAAGGCATATTTCGCGCTAAAACTTGCCGGCGATTCGACCGCCTCTTCGCACCTCACACGCGCGCGGGAAATCATTCATCGCCTCGGCGGCCTCGAGCTTACCAACTCTTATGTGCGTTTTTACCTCGCGCTGGTTGGCGCGGTGGGCTGGGAACTGGTTCCCTCTATCCCGCCCGAGCTGATGCTCTTGCCGAACTGGTTTTTTATCAACATTTACGAAATGTCTTCCTGGACGCGCGGGATCGTGATCCCTATGGGAATTCTCTCGGCGGTGCGGCCGGACTTTCGCCTGCCGGAACGCGCGCGCGTCGACGAGCTTTTCAAGGATCCCAACCATAAGACGGCGGCCTTTGACTGGAGTAACCGACTTATTTCTTGGAAGAATTTTTTCCTGGCGGTGGACCGCGGGCTGAAGCTGTACGAGAAGTTTCCCTGGAAGCCCCTGCGCGCGCGCGCTTTGCGAGAATCGAAGCAGTGGATGATGGAACACATGGAGCGCAGCGAGGGTTTGGCGGCCATCTATCCGGCGATGATGAATTCTATCTTCGCTCTGATTGCCCTGGGACACGGTCCGAACGATCCGGTTACCTGGCGCGAAATCAAGGAATTCTCTAATTTTGAAATCGAAGAGGGCGACACCATTCGATTGCAGCCCTGCGTCTCGCCTGTGTGGGATACCTGCATCGCCATGGTTGCTCTCGAAGAAGCGGGCGTCCCGCCCGATCATCCATCGCTCGTGAAATCGGCCGAATGGATGCTCTCGAAGCAGGTTCTCGGTCCCGGCGACTGGCAGAAGAAGAATAAAGACGCCGAACCCGGTGGTTGGGCTTTTGAATTCCGCAACGATTACTACCCCGATGTGGACGACACGGCTTTTGTGCTGATGGCCCTGCAGCGCGTGAAATTTCCCGATCCCGCGCGGATGGAAGGCGCGATTCGCCGCGGCTTGCAATGGCTGCTGAGCATGCAGAACCGAGATGGCGGCTGGGGCGCATTCGACCGGGACAACGATCGCAAATTCTTGTGCAATATTCCCTTCGCGGATCACAACGCCATGATCGATCCTTCGACCGCGGACGTCACCGCGCGAGTGGTGGAGTGCCTTGGACGTTTCGGGTGGCCCGCGGAACATCCCGCGATTCAGCGCGCGGTGAAGTTTTTGCTCAAGGATCAGGACCGCGACGGTTCGTGGTTCGGGCGCTGGGGCGTGAACTACGTTTATGGCACGAGCGGCGTTTTGCGCGCGCTTGAAACGGTGAGCATGACGGCGCAGGACTATTGCCAGCGCGCCGTGGCGTGGTTGCGGCAAGTGCAGAAGGCCGACGGCAGTTTTGGCGAATCGCTGCGCAGCTATGACGAATTGCATACCAAGGGGCAAGGTCCGAGCACACCTTCGCAAACCGCCTGGGGCCTGATCGGACTGCTGGCAGGAACGGACACCGCCGATCCCGCCATCACTAAAGCGGTGAACTATCTAATCGCGCAGCAGCACTCGGAAGGCTCGTGGAAAGAAGACGATTTTACGGGCACCGGTTTCCCCGGCGTTTTTTACCTGAAATATCATCTGTACCGCAATTCCTTCCCGGTGTATGCCCTCGCACGTTATTACAACCAAGCGTTGAAATCTGGCGAATACTGCGCGCTCAAAGTACAGCCCGGCGAATTCCGGCTGCGCAGCGGGTTGTAGTCCCTGATGCGCACACCTTTGCGGCTCGCGCTGGCGATGCGCAGGGCGCTCCTGGCGGGATTTTCCGGATCAGAAGAACCACAGTCGCCAGTGCACTGCGTGCGAGTCCCATCGCATCGCCCGGCTCCGATTCTTTCCCTCAAGGAAGGCCAAGTATTTTTTGCCGAGTCTGAGTTGCCGGACCGCCGGCGCGCGCCGGCGGCCTGGGTGACGGGGGAGGGCGATCCGCTCGACCATCCAGGTATTTCGCGAGCCACCCGGGAATTGCAAGAGAGCCGCCGCGTAGTGTTCCTTGAGACGGATGCACGGCACATGAGGCGGCGTATCCACGAGTTTCGCCCGGACGCGCGTTTGTATCTGACCGTCCGTCTGTACGGCGATGCGCCGGCGCATGACCTACGAATCGGACAGCCAGGGGCGTTCGCGCTGGCCGCAGAAGGCGTGCGGGCCGCGCTGCTTTCCGGATTTTTGGTTTGCTGCCACGTTGTAATCGACGCCACGACGCAAACCGAGGATCTGCAACGATTGTTGGGTCGTGTGCGAGCCATGGATTTCGATGGAGCGGTGATCACGGGAGCCGTGACACGGAACGGGGACGAGAAGGACGGGGTGAGAGGAAAGGTCAGCGCCGCGCACGCGCTGCTCGGGAGCCACTGGTGGGCGGCATTCTCGGCGCATGTAGAGCGAGCGCTGGTCGTCGCGCCCCAGAGGGTTCCGGTTTCCGGGCCATTGCGCCTTGAGCAGTCCGCCGCCGGAATATCCGGTGACGAGGCGGTAGCCCCGTGACGACGAGCCCGTCGGCGCCAACAATGGCCCCCGCGACCACCCTGGTGACAGGGGCAAGCGGATTCCTCGGCTGCCACGTGGCGCGGCAGCTCGTTGCGGGCGGTGAGTCCGTGCGCGTGCTGCTGCGCCCGTCGAGCAGTAACCGCGCCATCTCTGACCTGCCCCTCGAGTATGTAACGGGTGATTTGCGCGATGCTGAATCGCTTGCCCGCGCGATGCGCGGCATTCGCCACGTCTATCACGTCGCCGCCGATTACCGCTTGTGGGCTAAAAAGCCGCAGGATATCTATGACTCAAACGTGGGTGGCACGAAGAACCTCCTTGCCGCTGCGAAACAAGCCGGCGTCGAACTGCTGATTTACACGAGCACCGTCGCAACCATTGCCGTCGATCGCCGTCTGCCAGGCGATTCTTCCGCGGCGCAAGCCGCAAACGGCGGTGATGCCGGTCACCGGACGAACGCTGCGTGGCCGAACGAATTCACCGACGCCAAGCTCGAGGAAATGATCGGGCACTATAAACGCTCCAAGTGGCAGGCGGAAAGGGAAGCGCGTGAGGCGGCGAGCAGCGGCTTGCCCGTGATCGTGGCCATGCCCACTACGCCGCTAGGTCCCTGGGACTGGAAACCCACCCCTACGGGAAAGATCATCGTCGATTTCTTGAATGGAAGAATGCCTGGTTATGTCGAGACGGGACTGAATTTTGTGGGCGTGGAAGACTGCGCCGCCGGACACTTGCTGATTGCCCAGCGCGGGAAAATCGGCGAACGCTATCTGCTGGGAGCGGAAAATTTAACCCTGAAAAGTCTGCTGGACTTGCTGGCGGGCATTACCGGACTGCCTGCGCCCAGGCTGAAAATCCCGCACGGCTTGGCCCTTACTGCGGCCTACGCGGAGACGGCCTTTTCGCGCCTGCTCGGGCGGGAGCCGCAGATTCCCGTCGAAGGCGTAAAGATCGCGCAACACATGATGTTCGTCGACGCCACGCGGGCCGAGCGGGAGCTGGGTTTTCGGCCGGCGCCGGTGGCAGCCGCGCTCGAGCGCGCGGTGCGCTGGTATGAGGCCAACGGCTACGTGAAGAAGAGTCGCGCGAAAAGGATCGTTCATGCCGCCGCGGCATAGCGCTCCCGGACGGCGATTTTCTGGCGCGGGTTTCTGAGGCGGCTTTGTGGGTATGCTCATTGCGGAGAGCGATAGCCGCCGGCCTCGAGAGGGCGGCCGCTGCAAGTGCGGTAAGCAGAACTTATGCGCTTTCTGACTACCTTTGCCATCGACGCGGAGTTCAGTCCGTGGAAATCGCGGCATCCCTTTGTGCCTTACGAGTACGATCACTCCGGGAGGAAGCGCGAGTTTGACATGTACCGTGCCAACCTCGGGCCGCACGAAGTGACCGTATTGCTTACCGGAATGGGGCCTCGGAGCGCTGCCAAGGCGATGAACATCATACCGCCGGAAACCTACGATGCCTGGGTCTCGACCGGCCTTGCCGGCGCGCTGGCCTCTGACTTGCGGCTGAGCACGACGGTTGTGGCGCGAAAGGTCATTCGTCAGGACGCGGTATTGCAAATCGCCAGTGATCCAGACTTTGTGAAGGCCGCCATCGCTTGCGGTGCTTCGCCTGTTGGCGCGTTTCTCACCACGCAGACGATCATCGCAACCGCGCTTGAGAAGGAATCGTTGGCGTCGACGGCTGAGGTGGTGGAGATGGAATCGGCGCACATTCTGGAGGCCGCCGAGGATCGAAAAATCCGGGCCGTCGCCGTGCGCAACATCAGCGACATCGCCGCAGAAGATTTGCCCCTCGATTTTCAGAGGATTGCCGATGAACGCGGGCACCTCAAAATGGGCGGCCTGCTGAAGGAATTGGCGCTGCATCCTTACCGCTTGCCATTGTTGCTTCGCTTTGCGCGGCATAGCCGCGCTGCGGCTATCGAGCTGGCCAATTTCCTTGATCGTTTCCTTCCCGCGCTGGCCGAAGAGGCGCGCCGCACGGCTTTGACTCATGAATGGGCGGTGTCTGCGGCCAACGCGGTCGGCAAGAAACAAGGGTGGCTGCAGTGAGCGCCGCCAGAGAGACGGTGCCAAGGGTCATCCCCAAGACCATGCGCGCCGGGGTCTATCGTGAAAAGGGCGTGGTGCGCGTCGAGGAAGTCCCAGTTCCCGAGGTAGGCTTCAACGAAGTTTTGATTAAAGTGGCTGCGTGTGGCATCTGCGGCACGGACATCAAGAAGATCTTCCACGCCTACGTCGCAGCGCCGCAAATTCTCGGCCATGAACTGGCTGGCACGGTGGTGGCCATTGGTCCCGGCGTTACAAAGTGGCGCGCTGGCGCCCGGGTGATGAGCTTTCATCATGTCCCCTGCGGCATGTGCTTTTACTGTGAGCGGCGGCTTTTCTCGCAATGCGCGCAGTATAAGACCACGGGTCTGACGGCGGGTTTTACGCCCAACGGCGGCGGTTTCGGGGAATACGTGAAGGCGATGCCGTGGGTGGCCGAACGGGGCATTGTGGCTCTGCCCGACAACGTTAGTTTTGAAGAAGCCACATTCATCGAGCCCATCAACACGATTATGAAAGCCGTCGAAAAGGCGCGAATAAAGGCCGGCGAATCGGTGCTAATTGCGGGGTGCGGTCCCATTGGCCTGCAGCTGCTGATGGTCGCGAAGCTCACCGGGGCGGATCTCTATACCAGCGACCCCATGGCCGTCCGCCGCGAAAGGAGTATTGCGCTCGGTGCGATAGATTCCTTCGACCCGACCAGTGGTAAGCTAGTGGAAACGGTCAAAGCCCGAACCGGGGGCAGAGGGGCGGATGCGGTGCTGGTGGCGGTGGCCCATCCTTCAGTGGTAGTCGACGCGCTCGCAGCCGCGCGGCCAGGGGGCCGGGTGCTGCTGTTTGCCGCGAATGATCCGGTAAGCAAAATCGAGTTTCCTGCGTCGGCCGTGGGCATCGACGAAAAAGAGATCTTAGGAAGCTATAGTGCCGCGGCCGACATCCAAGAAGAAGCCGCGGCACTGGTGCTGCACAAGAAACTCCCCGTGCTGGATATTGTCTCGCACATCTATCCGCTCGATAGAATTCAGGAAGCGCTGGAGCTGGCGAACCGGCCGACGGCTGAATCGCTTAAAATTTTGATTGCCCATGATGAGCAATGAAGAAACTTTTGTTTGCGACCGAGGGTTGAATAGTAGCGTATGAGCAGCAGAGCGCCCATCACGAAACGGACGTACCTTGGCGAGGAGGTTGCCTCCCCGCTGGCCGCGCGCGTTGCCGTGCCTTCCAAGATGACCGCGGCGATTTTGTATGGCAGCGAAGATTTGCGCATCGAGCAGGTCGACGTGCCGGGCGTGAAGGCGGACGAAGTGTTGCTGCGCGTGCGCCTGGCGCTCACAGATGGCACGGATTTGAAGGTCTGGAAGCGCGGCTATCACGCCAAGATGATTCAGCCGCCTGCGGTGTTTGGCCATGAAGTGGTCGGCGAGGTCGCGGTTGCCGGCAAGCGCGTCGATGTGCGCTGGCGCCTGGGCATGCGCGTGGTGGCGGCGAACTCCGCGCCTTGTCTGCGGTGCTATCACTGCCGTCGCGGGCAGGAGAATCTCTGCGAGGATTTGCTCTTTAACAACGGCGCGTATGCGGAATACATGCGTATTCCCGCGCGTATCGTGATGGAAAATTTGCTCGAAGTGCCGCACTCGGTGGACGACGCCAGCGCGGCGCTGGCCGAGCCGCTGGCTTGCGTACTGCGTGGCATTCACGAAATGGAAGTGCGTACCGGGGATATCGTGGCGGTGCTCGGCTGCGGGCCGATCGGTTTGAAGTTTGTGCGCATGCTCTCGCGGCGTGGTGTGCGGGTGATCGCTTTGGCGCGGCGCGCGGCGCCGCTGCAGGTGGCGAAGCATCTCGGGGCCATAGCCACCATCAACGTCACCGAGGTGGCGGATCCCATCGCCGCGGTGCGCGCATTGACGGATGAATCGCGAGGGGCGGACGCAGTGGTTGAAGCCGCGGGCAATCCCGCCACGTGGCGGCAGGCGGTTGAGATGGTGCGCCGCGGCGGGGTGGTGAATTTCTTTAGCGGCCTGCCCAGCGGGACCAAAGTAGAGATCGAGCCGGCGGCCATTCACTATTCTGAAATCAAGCTCATCTCACCGTTCCATCACACACCGCGCTTTTTCCGCGAGGCTCTCGAGGCTATTCGCCGCGGAGACATCTCCGCCCACGATTTCGTGACCGAAGAGATTGCCTTGTCGCAATTGCCGCAAGCGTTTGAAAAGATGAAATCACGCAGCGGAGAAATCAAAGTTGCGGTTCGCCCGTAGACGGCCGATTGTCGCCGCAGCGGAAACAAAGCGCCCGCCGCAGAAGGCGGCCGCCGCAGGAATTTGCTCCTGATGCTCCGTCCCGGTGAATTAGAGATTGCCGAAAAGCTGCCGCCGCGGGGTTGTGCGCCAGCGGATGCGCAGGCCTACACGCGCTGGCTGGCCACCCATCACTACGAAAATTTTGCTGTAGTTTCCTGGTTGCTGCCTAGGGGTCTGCACCAGCATTTTTACAATGTCTATGCTTATTGCCGGTGGGCCGACGATCTCGGCGACGAAGTCCCGGAAACGGCGCGCGCTCTGGAACTGCTCGACTGGTGGGAGCGGGAACTGGACCTTTGCTTCGACGGTCGGCCCGAGCATCCGGTGTTTGTGGCGCTGCGCCAAACCATCGTTGGCAAAGAGATTCCGCGGCAGCCGTTCGCCGATTTGTTAAAGGCCTTCCGGCAAGATCAAGTTGTGAAGCGCTATCCCACCTGGGAAGCGATGATCGATTATTGCGTTTATTCTGCGAATCCCGTTGGCCGCCTGGTGCTGTATCTGTGCGGGTATCGCGATGCATATCGCCAGCAGCTTTCCGACGCGACCTGCACCGCGCTGCAGCTTGCGAATTTCTGGCAAGATGTCAGCCGCGACCTTGACATGGGACGCATTTACATCCCGCTGAACCTGGCGGCGCTGCACGGTGTGAGCGAAAAGGACATCGTAATGCGCAGATTTCACAAGGGTTACGCGGGCCTCATGAAAGATCTGCTCTGCCGCACCAGGGAACTGTTTGCTGCGGGCGCGGCGCTGCCCGGACTCGTTGAAGGCCGCCTGAGCGTTGATTTGGATATGTTCGGTCGCGGCGGGCTGGCGATCCTTGACGCCGTCGAGGCGCAAGGCTATGACACGCTGCATCAGCGGCCGGTGGTCAGCAAGTCCAAACAGTTACGGTTGTTCAGTCAGGCCGTGCTGGCCAAGGCCGGGTTCCTGATACCGGGAAGGAAGAGGTCGCCAGGAAGAGACGGGGAGAGGGCGGAAAGCCTGCCCCTGCGAGCGCTGAGATCAGAAGCACCCGCAGGCGCGCAGCACGCCGAGCCCCGAGTGGGCCAGATGCAAGCGGAGGCCAGGGGAGAAGCGCCCGCGGCGGTCTCGCAATCCTACGAGCACTGTCACAACATCGCGCGCGCGGCGCATAGCAATTTTTATTATGCGTTCTATCTTTTGCCGAAGCCCAAACGCAACGCGCTGGCAGCCCTCTATGCCTTCAATCGGCTGGTGGACGACATTGCCGACGAAGGCGCGGAGCTGGCGGTCAAACAACGTGGCCTGGCACGATGGCGGGCGGAACTGGACGAAGCGGTCACCGGCGTGGACCGGCGCTTGGTCGGCACGGCGGCGATCGCGCTGCCTGACGCGCCGCCGAAGGCTTCATCAGCAATTTTGCCGGCGCTGGCCGATACCCTGGAGCGCTACAAGATTCCCACACGCTACTTGCACGACCTGATTTCGGGCGCGGAGATGGACCTTACCGTTCACACCTATGCGACCTTCGAGCGACTGAAGGAATATTGCTATCGTGTGGCGGGCACCGTGGGGCTGACGTGCACTCACGTTTTTGGCTTCCGCGATTCACGTGCCATCGACCTGGCGGAAAAGCTGGGCCTGGCGTTCCAACTGACCAACATCATCCGGGATGTGCACGAGGACTTCGCGCTGGGCCGCGTCTATTTGCCCGAAGAAGATTTGGCTAGATACAACGTGACCACGGAAGATTTTGCGCGCCAGCAAGCGACCCTGGGGGTGCGCGAACTGCTGCGCTTTGCGGCCGATCGCGCCTGGCAGAATTACGAAGAAGGCGCGGCCCTCCTGAATTTGATCGATCACGACAGTCGCGGCGCATTGTGGCTTTTGGTGCATACCTACAGCGCACTGCTAGCGCGTATTGAAACCCGGGATTTCGCCGTCTTCGGCGAACGCGTGCGCCTCAGCAAGCCGGAAAAAATGCTGTTCATTGCCAAGGCCCGTTTTGGGCGCCTGACGGAAGAGAACATCCTTGAAAAACGTGATCGTGATCGGCGGCGGGCTGGCGGGACTGGCGGCCGGCGTCGCGCTGGCTGAGGCCGGCTGGCAAGTCCGGCTGTTTGAGCAGCGTCCGTTTCTCGGCGGACGTGCGACTTCCTACGTTCTGCCCAGCGGCGAGCATGTGGATAACTGCCAGCACGTTACGCTGGGTTGTTGCACCAACCTTGCAGATTTTTATCGCCGCGTGGGTTCGGCCAATAAAATCAAGTATTTCGACCGCCTAGTTTTTGTCGATCCGCAGGGCCGCCGCGGCGAAATGCAAGCCGGCATGCTTCCAGCGCCGTTGCACATGACTGGATCGTTCGCCGGCTTTGCGCCCCTCGCGCTGGCCGATAAACTCTCGATTGCCCGGGCCATGCTCGATATTTTGCGGGCCAAGGGCCATCCCCGGGATCTCGACGAAACGCCGGCCATTTCCATGCAGACGTGGCTGGAACGCCGCAAGCAAACCACCAGGGCCATCGAGCGTTTCTGGCGGGTGGTGTTGGTAAGCGCCCTCGATGAGGAACTTGACCGCACTGATGCGCGTTTCGGCGTAGACGTCTTCTGGAAGGCGTTCCTTTCTAATCGCGGGGGGTACCGTATGGGCGTGCCGACCGTGCCGCTTTCTGAACTCTACGATGGCTGCAAATTAGCTATCGAAGAGAAGGGCGGGGAGGTCACCTTGCGCGCGCCGCTTCGCGGGATCGCGATCGAAAACGGCGTGCTGGGCGGTCTAGAGTTCGACGACGGGAAGACGGAGACGGCTGACGCCTACGTTCTGGCCCTGCCGCACGCAACGCTGAACGAACTCTTGCCCCACGCCGTCCGCCAAGGCGATCCGGGCTTGCGCAATTTGGGGAGGATCAGAGATTCGCCCATCACTGGAGTGCACTTCTGGTTCGACCGCCTGGTAATGGACGAGCCGTTTATCACGCTGCTCGACACCCACACGCAGTGGATCTTCAACAAGACCATGCTATACGGCGGCACCAACGAGGCAGGGGTTTCCCGAAGGGCGAACGGCGGCGCGAAAACAGCAAGACAATATCTGCAAATGGTAATCAGCGCGTCTTACGACCTGATTCCTAAGTCGCGCCAGGAAATCATCGATCTGGTTGAGCAAGAGGTCCGCCAAGCGCTGCCGAAATCGCGTGCCGCCCATCTCCTCAAAGCCACGGTCATCAAGGAAACCGCCGCGACGTTCTCCCCGGAGCCGGGCGTAGACGACTGGCGGCCGCCACAAAAGTCATCTATCGATAAAATGTATCTGGCCGGAGATTGGACCGCCACCGGCTGGCCCGCCACCATGGAAGGAGCCGTTCGCAGCGGTTATCTGGCCGCCGAAGCTGTCTTGCGCTCCGTTGGCTCGCCGCTCAGGTTTTTGCAGCCGGATCTGCCGCCCGACGGGCTTAGCAAGTTTTTTTCGTAAGGCTTTTTCTCCTGGGGGCGACAGACCGGGGACTGCGCCTATCGCGCCCCTTCTTCGATGGCGATCCGGCGAAGAATTCCCCGCCAATAAGGGCGTACCAAGCTAGGGCACATCCGCATCAAAGGAGCGCAAGTGGCTTTCGCGGGTGGTCCATCCGGCGCAGGCGGTGTCCAATTCTCGGTAAGCCTCACGATGCTCGCGCAAAAAATGCTCATAGTCCTCGCGGCTCTCCCACACGTCCATGGTTAAGTACCGCAACGGCTGTGCGCCCTCGCGTGCCATATCGCAGAAGAGGCGTACCTCGCGGAATTTCGCGTCCCTGGCAAACAGGCGCGCCCAGGCCCCGGTCCCCGAGTACGCGGAAGTAAACAGTTTTTCGCAGTCGTGCTTGACATCGAACTCCCAGAGGATTACAAACATAGATGTCCTATCTCCTGCTCCTGGACGCACGCAGCTCTGCAAGGTAAACCTCAGGGATTCGTTGCGCCGTCCGGCCGAGTATAGCAATCCGTATTACCCAGGGTGCAGTTCGGCTTTTTACGTAACGTTGTTTTTGCGCGGTTCTCGAGTTGTGCCGCGCTCGTGTGGCTTTCGAGTTGGTGTGTTTCATACCCCCATCGCTTGAACCATTCGCATGGCGTAACCGTTTTCGCAAGGGAGTGCCGAGGCAGGTTGTAGCAGTCCGTCGAGACGGAGTATCGAAAAGGACGGACGGAGGCTTGTGTGGATCGTAAGTACAGTCACCGCGGCTATCGCGACGCGGAAAAAGAAAAAAAAGAAAAACCCCGCAAACAACCCCCGGCCGGCGGCCCTCGCGGCGCCGATCAGTTCGGACCGCGCACACCGCGCATGGTCGGCACGGTAACGCGCGCCCGCTGTTCCAATTGTGGCGCGGTGCTCACCCCCGGTTTCGACGCCCAAGGCACCTGCCCTAAATGCCAATTTGAGCTGCACTGTTGCAAGCAATGCCGCTATTTCGATACCGGCGTCCGTTTCGAGTGCACGCAACCCATCCCCGAACGCATTACCCCCAAAGACGTAAAAAACAATTGTACGTTTTATGCTTTTCGCACCACGGTCGAGAAGGACACCGCGCCCACGACCTACACGCAGCCCAATAACATTCCCGCGCAGATCGCTCCGTCGCGCCCGCTGGACGCGCGTCAAGCTTTCGAGAATCTATTCAAGAAATAGCGCAACCGTAAGCCGCGCGTCGCTGCCCGGCTTAAGCAAAAGACGCTTGGCCAGCTCGCGGGGTGTGGAGACGTTGCGTGTTCGCCAGCTTGGTCGTAAGAGGAAAAAGCGCCGTTCGCTAGCTTGGCTAAAGCTAGTAGCGCCCGGCGCTTGACAGTAAATCCGTGGAAATACGCGGATTACGCTTATCAGTCCTGGTAGGGCAAGTATCTCCACATGTCGTTGAGGTAACCATTTCCCGTGGTGCTCGTAGAATCGTACCCTTGACCGCCGAAAAGCCACAGCTGTCCGAGACCGTCGACCCAGTGCGTCGCATTGCTGCGGCCGCCAGGCGTAAACAGATAATAGGTATCGTAGGGGCGAAGCTCGTCTCCGTACTTGCCGTTTTGGCTGCCGGTGTTCGATCCTTTGATCCACGCCCAGGTGCCGGCCTGTCCCGGTGTCGAATTGGGTGTATACACCCACGTGTCGTTTAGTGCGCCGTTGCCGTTGGTTCCGGTGGAATCGAGACCCCATCCGCCAAACAGCCAGAAGTTGCCGCCCGCATCTATCCAGGAGGCCGCTCCCCAGCGAGACCCAGGTTGTGCGCCGGTCAGCGAGACGGCATTGCAGATGACGTTTCCGCCGCTCACCAGCCCCACGCTCAGGCCACATGTACTCGCCGCGCCGGTCGTACTCACTGGTCCCACGACCGTCTGAGCCGGGTAAATGCCCGTCTGGTTCGCAGTGGTATTGCCCACCACATAGGTCCATTCCTTGGAGGCGATGTTGTAGAACCACAGGTCGTTCAGGATACCGTTCGCGGTGGCCGGAGTATTACTGTCTTCCCCTTCTCCGCCAAAGAGCCAGAGGTTGCCGTTGGCATCAGCCCAGCCCGCCGCTTCGTGGCGTCCTCCGGGAATGTTGCTCGCTGACGCTGTTCCCGGACTGCCATAGACACCGCTCTGGTTCGCCAGGCTGGAGCCCGAGACGAAGG
>JBEKSZ010000052.1:0-28838 GCA_049516615.1 Candidatus Acidiferrum sp.
ATCTCGACCAGCGGTTTTATGGCGTAAAAGTTCCTGGTAGAGGAGCAAAGTCCTTTATTTTGACGCCCTTTGCACGGATTCCTTCTGTGACAGAAGAGGCCCCCGCGAAAGCGTTGCTTCGAGCAAGTTTCGCGCGCGTGGACCTTTGACCTTGCCCTGGCCTCGAGGTGATCGAACCCCGGGGTTTTCAGACGGCAGAGGGGCTACTTTTTTGCTACTTGCTCCGGTGGGCCGCGCGACGTGCTATACTTTGAAACCCGTCCCGCGGTGGAATTGCGTCTGGGGCCGGGTGTCGTGGGTATCGGTGTCCTTCAGGCATGTGGTTCCGCATTTTGCGTCAATAAGGGGGAGTTATCGCTGAGAGGAATTTTCGACAGGCCGACCGCATTCGCATCAATGAGCGAATTCGGGCGCGCGAGGTCAGAGTTATCGATGAAGAGGGCGGCCAGCTGGGGGTGATGCAGCCGTTCGAAGCGATTCGCATGGCGAAGGAAAAGGGCCTCGATTTGGTGGAAATTTCACCGACCGCCGATCCGCCAGTTTGCAAAATAACCGATTACGGCAAATATCTTTACCAGGCCAACAAAAAGGCGCACGAACAGCGCAAAAGCAGCCGGGGATCGCAGCTGAAAGAAGTGAAGTTCCGGCCGAACACGGCGGAACACGATTATCAGGTGCGCAAGAATCAAATCCTGCGCTTTCTAGCCGAAGGGCACAAAGTGCGCGCCATGATTTTCCATCGCGGCCGCGAAATGGCGCATCAGGAAGTGGGCCGCGCGAAGATGTCGCGGCTGCTCGGAGAGATCGGGGAGAGTTGCCTGATTGAAACGCCGGCGCGCATGGAAGGCAACGTACTGGTGGCACTGCTGGCGCCCAAAAAGGGCGCGGGAGCGGTGAAGCCCGTGGGGCAGGCGACGAGCAGCGCAAGCCACGCTTCGTAGTTTTAAGGGATTGCCAGTCCAGCGCGCGTCACGCGGTAAATGCGTGCCTGACGCTTTACGGGGGCCGGAGCAAAGTCCGGCATTTAGAAAAGTCAAGAAACAGACGAGAGGAAGCAGGGGATGCCCAGGAATTCTACGAATCCGAAGAAGAAGTTGAAGACCCATCGCGGGGCGCGCAAGCGCTTCAAGATCACCGCTACGGGCAAGATCAAGCGCATGCACTCTGGCAAGCGCCACCTGCTCGGCACCAAGAAGCCCGGGCGGATGCGCAAGCTGAAAAAGCTGACGCTGGTGAGCGAGGCCGACGTGCGCACGCTGCGGCAGATGCTGCCTTACGGATGAGCGGGTTTTCGGCGCAATCGAGTTTGCAGCAAAGGATTTCGTCGTAACGCGCGCGCTGTTTTGGGCCAAGGCCCGGAACATCGCGCGATTTCGAAGGAACGGCGGGGCGCAAGCCCTGCCACATCGCGCCAGGCAGCGCTTCACGGGTGCCTGCCGGCCGATTCGCCGCACATGAGTGCGCTGCGCAGAAATGCCAGGCGGACTTCGCGGTGGCAGTACCCCGGAGACAAACCCGTTGCCGCCCGCTGCGGTTTGGTGTGTGCGCGCATCCCGTTTGTCTCCCATTAAAAAGGAGAAACCCCTATGGCTCGCGTAAAACGCGGCACAAAGCGCCGTGCGAAGCGGAAAAAATATTTAAAGCGCACAAAAGGCTTTTTTCTAACCAAGAGCAAGTTGTATCAGTCCGCTCAGGAAGCGGCGAATCGCGCGGATCGTTACGCCTTCCGCGATCGTCGCGTCAAAAAGCGACAGTACCGGCGCCTGTGGATTCAGCGAATCGGGGCGGCGGCGCGTTTGAACGGATTGACGTACGGTCAGCTCATTCATGGCCTGAAGGCGGCTGGCGTAACGCTCGATCGCAAGGTCCTCGCGGACATCGCGGTGAAGGATGCGCCGGGATTCGCCTTGCTGGCGGAAACGGCGCGCGCCGCGGCGCCCCCGGTGAAAAAGGCCAAGAGCAAGACCGCGGCTTAGCGAGCGGGGCGGTCCGGGACGGGCGCGGCATGGCCGGGGATCTTTGCCTGCGCCCGCCCCGCCGCCAGCAAATCCTGAAAACGCGGGAAGCGAACCCTTGCCGCCACCAAGGCTGTCGCTACGGCATCGCCAGAGTTTTATGAATTCAATCGAGACTACACTTTCCAAGAAATTGGCGGAGCTCGACGTTTCGGAGGCGGAACTTGGGCCGCTCTTTGCCGAGGTGCGCGCGTGTTTTGACGCCGAACTTTCCGTGGCCACCGACGAGACGTCGTGGAAGCTCTTTCGTGACGCTTGGCTGGGGCGCAAGTCCGGGGTGCTCGCGCGAATTACGGACAATTGGCTGAAGCCCGCTGCGCCGGAACTCAAACGGGGGGTGGGAGCGGCGCTCAACGAACTGCGCGCGCACGTCGAGGCGGCCATTTTAGGGCGACGCGTGGCCATCGAATCGGGTGCAGCGCGATCCCTAAATCTCCGCGACGCGGTGGATCTTTCCTTGCCGGGAGTGCTGCGGCCCCTTGGCTCGCGGCACTTGCTTCGCCAGGTTTTTCAGGAAATCGAAGACATTTTCGTGTCCATCGGCTTTTCCGTGGTGGAAGGGCCGGAGATTGAAACACCTTATTACAATTTCGAGGCGTTGAATATTCCCGAGCACCATCCGGTGCGCGACGACATGGATACGTTTTATCTGGAATTGCCGAAGGGAGCGGCGTCGCCGCTGCTGCTGCGCACGCACACCTCTCCGGTGCAGATTCGCACCATGGAAAAGCAGCAGCCTCCGGTACGCGTGATCGTACCCGGCAAGGTGTATCGCCGGGATAATCCCGACGCCACGCACTCCTTCGCGTTTCACCAGATTGAAGGCCTGGCGGTCGATACGGACATCACCTTTTGCGACTTTACCGGAACCATTGAATATTTTGTAAAACAGTTTTTCGGGGCCGGCGTGAAAACGCGCTTCCGCCCGAGCTATTTCCCTTTTACCGAGCCGAGTGTGGAGTTCGATGTGTCCTGCCCGTTTTGCGGGGGCAGCGGCACGGCGGAGGAGGGCGGGAGCTGCGCGAAGTGCAAGGGTGCGGGATGGATTGAGCTTTTTGGCGCGGGCATGGTGGATCCGGCGGTCTACGGCTTCGTGAATTACGACGCGAAGAAAGTCAGTGGCTTCGCGTTTGGCATCGGCATCGACCGGCTGGCCATGCTGAAATACGGCATCGACGATATTCAGGTGTTTTTTCAAAACGATGTGCGCTTTCTGCGGCAATTTCCGTGAACAGCGCGCCAGTAGCCATGACTTTTTCGGATTCCAAAAACCGTTTTTCGAATCGCGTAGCCGACTACGTGCGCTACCGGCCCGGATATCCCGCGGCACTGCTCGACTTGCTGCGCGAGGAATGCGGCATGCGCGCGGAAGAATCGTGCGTGGTCGCGGATATTGGTTCGGGAACCGGATTGCTGGCGGAACTGTTTTTAAAGCAGGGCAACCGCGTTTTTGGCGTGGAGCCGAATCAGGAGATGCGCGAGGCCGGGGAAGAGTTTCTCGGTGGCTACGCGAGCTTCACGAGCATTGCCGGGGCCGCGGAAGCGACAACCCTACGCGATGCCAGCGTAAATTTCGTCACCGCCGGACAGGCCTTCCACTGGTTCGAGCCGGTGGCTGCGCGCCGAGAGTTTTGCCGCATTCTGGCGCCCGGCGGCTGGATGGTGGTGGTGTGGAACGACCGGCGCATGGACACGCCATTCGCGCGCGACTATGAAGCCATGCTCACGCACTACGGCACGGATTACACCCAGGTGCGCGATTCTTATCCGCAAGCCACAACCATCAAAAACTTCTTTGGCGAGGTGATTTTTGCGGAGCGCAGTTTGAACAATAGCCAGCTGTTTGACTGGGACGGACTCTCCGGGCGGCTGCGCAGCAGTTCCTACGCACCGACGGAAAGGCACGCGAACTACACGCCCATGATGGAAGAGCTGCACAGGATTTTTCGCGCGCACCAAGACGACGGGCGGGTGCGCATGGAGTACGTCACCCGGGTCTATTTCGGGCAGCTGCAGAGCGCCGGGACACGAGCATGAAGGTTGTCTACAGCTGGCTGAAGGAATTCGTGGATGTTCCCGTCGCGGCCGACGAACTGGCTTCAAAGCTGGCGCTGACCGGCACGAACATTGCCGGCGTCGAGCATGGCCCCTACGGGGCGGTGATTGACGCCGAGGTGACTTCAAATCGTCCGGACTGCCTGGGGCATTTGGGCATGGCGCGCGAGGTTTCCGCGATCTACGGGCTGGCGCTTAAAAATGTTGCGCCGCAACTGGCGGCGTCCTCGGCCAAGGCTCTCGAACCGATAAGCGTGGATATTCGGACGCCGGAGTTTTGCGGACGATTCACCGCGCGGGCCATTCGCGGGGTGAAGATTCAGCCTTCGCCGCAATGGCTGAAGGACCGCCTGGCGGCGTGCGGCGTTGCGAGCATCAACAATGTTGTGGACGTGAGCAATTACGTGATGCTCGAGTTGGGGCACCCCCTGCACACCTTCGACTACGACAAGATTCGCGAGCACCGGATTGTGGTGCGGCGCGCGAATCCGGGAGAGAAGACGCGTACACTCGACGGCGTCGAGCGGGTGCTGGACGGAACGACAGGCGTGATCTCTGACGGCGACGGCACGCGGGTGGTGGGCATTGCGGGCATTATGGGCGGGGCGGAAACGGAAATTTCTTTTTCCACCAGGAATGTTCTGATCGAGTGCGCATGGTTTAATCCCATCGCGGTACGCCGCTCGGCCCGGCTGCTCAGGCTGCATACCGAGGCGTCCACGCGTTTTGGGCGGGGCGCGGACCCCGAAATGGCGGAGACCGCTTCGCGGCGCTGCGCGGAATTGATCTTGCGTGTGGCCGGCGGCGAATTACAAGGCCCGGCGGTCGATGAATATCCAGGGAAGCCGGCGCGTAAGAAGATTCGCGTGACGCGCACGGAGTTTTTGCGCGTGATGGGAGCGGAGGTGGCCGACAAGGAAGTGGAAGCAACGCTGGGCGCCCTCGGTTTTGCTCCCCAGCGGGTCGACGATCACCGCGGGACGCGTGGCTCGCTGCTGGCGGCGTGGGAATGCACGCAACCTTCCTGGCGCGCCGACGTGGAGCGCGAGATCGATCTGATCGAAGAGATCGCGCGCATACATGGCCTCGAGAACTTTCCTCCACGATTGCCCGCGGCGCGGATGGGAGCTGCGCGGTTGCCGCATTTTGAAGCGGAAACGCGTTTACGCGAGCGGCTGATCGGTCTCGGCTATCGGGAAATTCTCACGATTCCGCACGTGGCGGAGGACCGCGACGGTCTATTTCGCCCGCCCGGCATCGCTCCGGCACGGCTCGGCAACCCGCTGTCTGAAGAAGCCGGCGTGCTGCGCTCGACCGGCATTGTAAGCATGACGGGCGCGCTCGAGTGGAACCTCAACCACAACCAGCGTAATGCCCGACTGTTCGAAATCGGGCATACCTATCATCTTGCGGGCGACCGGGCGGTGGAGACCCGCGTGCTAACCATGGGAGTCACGGGCGAAGCGCGGGAACAGGGGATTTATGAGGGCGCGCGGGACTTTACGTTTGCGGATTTAAAGGGCGACCTGGACGCTGTCGGATCGCTGGCCGGGGGAATCCAGTGGACGGCCGACTCTACGGCCGCTCGGAACGCCGGTTCGGGTCCCGAGTGGTTGAACCCGGCAAAACGCGGCTACGTGACCCTCGGGAGGGAAGAACTGGGAGTTGCGGGCCAGCTCGCGCGGCGCATCGCCGACCGCTTGAAGTTGCGACAGGAGATATTCCTCGTGCAGTTGCTGCTCGAGCCTTTCTACCGCGCCTATGGTGCGGCTAAGAATGCGCGGCGATACCAGCCGCTGCCGCGCTTTCCCGCCGTGGATCGTGATTTTTCCCTGCTTTTGGCGGAAGGAACGCACTTCTCGGATGTTCGCAAGGTCATCGACGAACTCGCGATTTCCGAGATCAGTTCTATCGAAGCGGGGGATCTTTTTCGCGGGAAGAACGTGCCGGCGGGCAGATATTCTTTGCTGGTACGGGTAAAATTTCAGAGCCACGACATTACGCTGACGGACGCACAGATCGCCGACTATTCGGAGAAAATAATCGCGGCTTTGAGCACGCAGCTCGGCGCGCAGCTTCGCGCGTAGTCCCCGGGAAATCCGCGGGCGCCGCGCTTTAAGACACCGCTGCAACGCTGCGGAATCCGTAAGGCGGCAGCAGTTTGGCGATGGTGTAAACACCCAGCATGAGTCCGAGCGGCATTTCCGGCAGGGAAAGAAACCCTGCGGCCAGGGCCAGGGTGCGGGCCCGCGACCAGTTGCCGAGCAAGGCCGCTCCGGCCAGTACACCCAATACCCCGCAGACGATGGATAGCAGGATGATCGCGGCATAGACGAAGTGGAACGTGTCCATCAGCGAGTACGGATTGGGTACGCGCGAGAGCAGCGAACCGAACATCAATTTCGCGGTGACCTGGAACGCCAGGAGCCACACCGCCAGCAAGATCCGCGCCAAGCCGTAAATAATCCAAAAGATTCCCAAGGTGCTTCGCGACCCGCTGGGGTTGTCCGCGGCCGGGGTGTTTGACATAGCGTCTCTCCTTGTTGACGAGCGTCGGGCAGCGAGCACAAGAGCAGTGGAGGCCAGCTGGCCTGGCAGCCCGGGGGGCTGGCGATGCAAGGTTCAGACCAATGTTGATAAAGATGCAGCGTCAGGTTAGATCGAAGAGGAAGAGAAAAGGCGCCCCAGCCCTAGGACCTCGATTTCTCGAGGTGTCACGCCTTCCCTCTCCGCTCCTCAATTGTGCGGAGGGTAAGCACCGCACCGCCATCCTGCCAAATCGCTCTCGGACCGTCCATACAACTGATACTGTATGGGGACGTGGCACTGGCTGTACCGCCCGATAGCCATGCACACAAGTGCGAGAAAGTTCGCTTTTGAAACAATTTTCGCGACCCCTTGCGGGCCAACATCGTCCAAGCGGGTTGAGGAGCGAGATTTGGCGCGAACAGGCAGAATTCGCATCGGTATCTCCGGCTGGCGCTATGAACCTTGGCGCGGCAAATTTTATCCTGAGAAACTTCCGCAGAAATCGGAGCTGGCGTTTGCGTCCAGAAAATTCGATTCGTTGGAAATCAACGGCACGTTCTATTCGCTGCAGCGGCCCTCGAGTTTTACCAGCTGGAAGTCGGACACACCCGACGATTTCGTTTTTTCCGTGAAATGTCCGCGCTTCATCACGCACATTCGCCGCCTGCGCGAAGTCGAGCTGCCGCTGGCGAACTTCCTGGCGTCCGGAGTACTGCTTTTTGAAAAGAAACTCGGTCCCTTCTTGTGGCAGTTTCCTCCCAATTTCAAGTACCACAGGGAACTGTTTGAGAATTTTTTCAAACTCCTGCCCACGGACAGTGCCACGGCTTTGAACATCGCGCGCAGTCATGATGAACGGATCCGGACCGAGGATGGCCTCGAGATTTCCGGAACATTCCCCGTGCGTCATGCCATCGAGATTCGCCATCAGAGTTTCGCGAACGAAGACTTCATTGCCCTGTTGCGCCAATACAATGTTGCCCTGGTTTGCGCGGATACCCCCAAATGGCCGCGAATGATGGATTTGACCTCGGATTTTGTTTACTGCCGGCTGCACGGCTCGGAAGTTTTGTACGAGAATGGCTACGACGACAAGTCTCTTGACGATTGGGCGCGCCGGGTCACGGATTGGGCGCAGGGCCGCGAGCCGAAAGACGCCGACCGGATCGCTGACGAGAGCGGCGCGAAACGTCCCGCGCGGGAAGTGTTCGTGTATTTCGACAATGACTTGAAGGTGAAAGCGCCTCGCGATGCGCAAGCGCTGCGGGCCCGCGTTCAGAAAATCCTGAAAAAAAAGTAGACGCTGGCCAGCGAACGGGCGGCGCTTTCTGAACCGGGCCTGGTCACAGGGGTTTTCGGGAAAGCTTGGCACACCCGTCGCAATATGCTCTCCTTATGACGTGGGAAGATCGGCTCCAAAGATGTGGCGATGGTCCCTGGTGCTTTGCCGAATCGCGCTCCTGCTTACGGTGCTCGCAGGCTCGCGGGCCTGTGGCCTGCCCGCGGCGGGGCAAGAGCGGCAAGCGGCCATCCATTTTGTGCGCAACCCTGAAGCAGCGCCCGATTTTAAGCTGGAGACGCTCGACGGCAAGCCCTTAACGCTGGCGAGCGCCAGCGGCAAGGTGGTGCTGTTGAACTTCTGGGCCACCTGGTGCGGGCCGTGTCGCATGGAAATTCCCGACCTCATCGAGTTGCAGAAACAGTACAAGGACAGCCTGCAGATTATCAGCTTGCTCGTAGACGTCGAGGACGTCGAAGACGCCAGGGCCTTCGTGGCCGGCGCGGGATTCAACTATCCGGTGGCCGTGGCCACCCCGGAAGTGCGCATGCTGTATGGCGGGATATCGGCGCTGCCGACGTTATTTGTGCTCGATACCCAGGGCCGCATCGTACAAAAACATGTGGGACTTTCCGACCCGCGGCTATACGAACTGGAAACACGGGCGCTGCTGAATTTGCCAATCCCGTTTAAGGTGGAAACCTTTGAAGATACTGGCGAAATTTTCCTGAAAAACGCCAGTCGCGCCACGGAGCTTCCCGGCGTGGACCTCGCCAGCCTGACTTCGGATCAAAAAATGGCGGCACTGCATTCCTTGAACGCGGAGAGCTGCAGCTGCGGCTGCAAGCTGACGCTGGCGCAGTGCCGCATTTACGATTCCGCTTGCCGCATCAGCAAGGATCGCGCCGCAAAGATCGTGGGCGAGGTTCTGGCGCAGTCCCCGGCGGGAACTGCGGCACCGGTGCCAGACACTTCTGCGGACCCTCCGGCCGGGGCCCCTGCCCCGCCGGAATCTCGGCAAGATTAGTATCAACTTCTAGCTTGCGGCTGGGCTTGATATTCTTTTGCTGGCGCATGGAGCTCACCGTAAAAATACTCTTCTTTTTCCTTTTGGCTTTGTCGTTTAGTCCCTGGCTGTCGCCGCCCCTCGCGCTCGTTGCGGGAATCCTCTTTGGAATTGCCTTTCCGCATCCTTACGGGGCGCAGAGCCGGAGGGCCGCGCGATTTCTGCTGCAAGCGGCGGTCGTCGGGCTGGGCTTCGGAATGAATCTCCACGAGGTGCTTAAAGCCGGGCGCAGCGGCTTTTTCTACACCGCGGTCAGCATATCTTTCGCGATCGCGCTCGGTCTCGGACTCGGCAAGCTGCTCAAGGTGCGCGGCAATTCTTCATTTCTGATCACCACGGGTACCGCCATTTGCGGCGGCAGCGCCATCGCCGCGATCGGTCCGATTCTTGAAGCCAACGAAGAAGAGATGGCCGTCTCGCTCGGCGCGGTGTTCTTGCTGAATTCCGTCGCGCTGTTCATTTTTCCGCCGATCGGAGGCGCGTTGCACCTCTCAGAGAGCCAGTTCGGCCTGTGGGCCGCGCTGGCGATTCACGACACCAGTTCGGTTGTGGGCGCGGCGAGCAAATATGGGCCGCAGGCGCTGGTGATCGGAACCACCGTTAAGCTGGCGCGCGCGTTGTGGATCGTGCCTCTGGCGCTGGCAACGGCGGCCGTCAAGCGCAGCAAATCGCACATTCAACTTCCGTGGTTCATCCTTTTTTTCTGTCTGGCCGCGCTGGTCAACACCTATCTGCCGAATCTTTCAGGGTGGACGCAAGCGCTGTCGCTGCTCGGACGCCGGGGCCTGACCGCAACGCTCTTTCTCATCGGCACGGGGATTTCGCGCGCAACACTCGGCCAGGTCGGCTGGCGGCCGCTTCTGCAGGCGTTACTGCTGTGGATGGTGGTTGGCTGCGCTACCCTGTACTTGATTCGCGCGGGGCTTATCGCTTTTTAGCAAGCATTCAGCAAGTAGCCAGAAGTGCGTTGCGGAGAATGCAGCCTGCTCCCGTGACGGAGTCATTCGCCAGGCATTCCTTGAACGAAAAGCCGTCTCACGATACACTCGGCAAACTTCTACATCTTCAGGCTCGCTACTCACTTTCAGGAGACTTGCCCGTGAATCGCAGAATCGTTACCACCTTCGTTGTGCTGACTCTCGCAGGATTGTTCATCGTGTTCGGCGCGTTTTCGCGGTCCTCGGCCAACCCGCAGCGAAAGGGCGTGCATCTGCCCGGCAGCAACCCTCAATTGCCCTTCAGCGACGCCATCCTTTCCGGGGACACCCTGTATCTGGCCGGGCGCATCGGAATTGACCCCAAAACAGGCCAGGCTCCTGCGGATGCCGATGTCGAGGTGCGCCTCCTGCTCGATGGCGTGAAAGCCACGCTGGCGGCCGAGGGCATGACCATGGACGATCTCGTCTATGTGCAGATCTCCGCTACGGACCTGACGCTGTTTGACAAGTTCAACGCCGCGTATCGCACTTATTTCACCAGCAAGGATTTGCCGGCTCGACAATTTGTGGGGGTGGCCTCGCTGTTGCGCGGCGGCCATTTCGAGCTGCAGTCCATCGCCGTGCGCCACAGGCAGTAGCGTCAAACCCCGCGCGGACTCCGGGAACATTTGTGGGTCTTGCGGCGCGGCCGACGCGGGCGCGGTGCGAGGGTCTGCCAACAAATGGCCGCAAAGGGACCGCTAGGCCTCGGCGAATTCCATTCTCCCCAGCAATCAAAATGAGTGGCCCGCGCATCCAATCAGTAAGACAGCATGCCCGTATTTGGGCATACGAGAGGGCGCTGACCTGCCAGCAATTGACCATATATGGTCATGCTAGCGTTTGTATTTCAATCCCCTAACACAATTAAGTCTAACACTTACAATCAGATAGCTAATACCACCTGGTCTATTTCGTGGAGATCAGAATGCTCAACCATCACTCAGCTGGAGAACTGTATATGCTCAGGATTACCACCGAAGAAAAGCGCGGCAAGCTGGTGCTGAGCATCGAGGGGCGGCTCGCGGGACCATCTGTAGCGACCCTCGAGCAGTGCTGGAGGGAGCTGCGCGCTTCGGCCCCAATGGGGAAATTCAGCGTCAACCTTTGTGGTGTGAGTTATATCGACGATGCCGGCAAAGTGCTGCTCAAAGAGATCCATTTCCAGGGTGGCCACCTGCTTGCCGAAGGCTGCTTGAATCAAGCGGTGGTGAAAGAGATTGTGGGAAGCGCGGAAAAGTCCGAGGCCGAGAGCGCGCAAAGCCCCGCGAAGGTGAAGAAGAACCACATCATCTTCTACGCCGTCCTGCTCACCCTGCTGCCGGGGGCGCGGTCAGCGCAAGCGCAGGACGCCGCCGCTACTCGTCCGCGATCGCGAAATGCCCTGAGCGCCAGCGCACCGGCGGGCGTGTTGCGGCTGACGCTCGACCAGGCGGTCAGCCTGGCGGTAAAACAGAATCCCACCGCGCAGATTGCCATGATTGAGGAGCTGCAGTCGGTTCAAGACCGGAACGTGGCCCGCGCGGCTCTCCTGCCGGAAGTGGACGCCAGCATGAAGGAGCAAGTGCAGCGCGTAAATATTGAAGCGCAATTTGGCGGCAAACCGGTTTTCCCGGGCATACCAGTGGCCCTCGGACCGTATCCGCTTTTTTCCGTCGGACCTTCTCTTGCTGCTCCCATTTTTGACTTGACGCTGTGGCGTCGCTATCAGGCCGCGCGCGAAACCGTGAGCGCCTCGAAGGCCAACAACCTGTCGACGCGCGAACAGGTAATCCTTCTCGTCGTTTCGCAGTACATCGGCACGCTGCGGGCGGTTGCCGACGTCGAAGCTTCGCAATCGCGCGTGGACCTCGCGCAGGCCTTGTACGAGCAGGCGGCGGACCTGCAGAAAGAAGGCGTGGGTACCGGCATCGATACCCTGCGGGCCAACGTCGAGCTGCAAAACGAAAAACAGCGCCTCATCGAGGCGCAGGCGGATCGCGAGCGTTCGCTCTTTGCCTTGAGCCGGCTGCTCAATCTCGATCCCCGGCAAGTGATCGAGCTGGCCGATTCGCTGGGCTTTTTCGACACTCCGCAGCCTGAAGCGGAACCCAGCATCGAGCTGGCGTTGGCCGAGCGGCAGGAATGGAAGGCGCTCGATTCGCAAATCAAGGCCGCGCAACTCGAGAAAAAACAAGCCTGGGATTCGCGGCTGCCCAATGTACGGGTAGACGGGAATTGGGCCTATCTTGGAACGCATCCCGACAACGCCGTTTCCACCTATAACTTCGTGGCTTCGGTGAACATGCCGGTGTTTACCGGCGGGCGCATCCACGCTGAGGTGGTGCGCGCCGATCTGGAGATCCAGCGGCTCGCGCAGCAGCAAGACGATCTGCGCAATTCCATCGCCCTGGACGTCAAGACCGCGCTGATTAATTTGACCTCGGCGCGCAATGAAGTACAGGTCGCGGATCTGGGCATTGAGCTCTCCAAGCAAGAGGTGGATCAGGCGCGCGACCGTTTCCGCGCCGGCGTTGCCAACAATATCGAAGTAATCCAGGCCCAGGATGCGCTGGCTCGCGCTGCGGATAACCAGATCGCCGCGCTGTACCGCTTTAATCAGGCCCGCGCGGACTACGCGCGGTCGGTCGGGCAGATGGAAAAGCTCTACGCCAAATGAGGAGACCATGAGCATCGAGATTGAAGACAGGCTAGAGAATGTGACGCGCATTGCTCTCCCTCCCGAGGAGGCCAAACAGGAGCCTCGCAAAGGCCTGGCAAGTCCGCGCGTTCAAAAGATGCTGCTGGCGGGCGGGATCGTCGTCGTGACCGTCGTTGCGGCCCTGTTTCTCTATTATCGCAATCGCGAAAGCACCGACGACGCCCAGGTGGACGGGCACATCACGCCGATTGCCGCGAAGATTGCCGGCCGCGTGCAGCAGGTCTTGGTCACCGACAACGAACCCGTCAAAGCGGGCCAGGTGCTGCTAAGGATCGATCCTCGCGATTATCAAGCAGCCGTTGATCAGGCGCAGGCGGCCCTCGATGTTGCCGAAGCCGATGCACTGTCGGCCGGTGCTGACGTGCCGCGCACCAAAACGGACGTGGCCAGCGGGAATTCAAGCGCCGATGCGCAACTCCTCGGAGCGCAAGCGGATCTTGAACGTGCGCAAACCATGTACGACATGGCGCGCACCGCGGACCTGGCCTATGCGCAGGCCAACATCGACAAGAGCCACGCCAACGCGGAATTCGCCAAGGCCGATCTGGCGCGCTACAAGCCCCTGCTCGATAAAGGCGAAATTTCTAGGCAGCAGTACGACTCCGCGCAGGCCAGTGCCGATGCCACCGGCAGTGCGTTGCGCGCCGACGAGGAAAAACTGGCGCAGGCGAAACGCAATGTGGAGGTCGCCAGGGCTCAGGTCGATGCGGCCAAGGCTCGCGTCGAGCAGGCCCGCGCTGGAGTGCTCACCGCCCACGCCGACAGCAACCAGGTCACCATGCGCACCGCCGACGCGCGTTCCAAGGTAGCCAAGGTGGAACAAGCCCGGGCGGCGCTCGAAGCGGCGAGGCTCAATCTGAGCTACACGGACGTGGTCGCGCCGGTTGATGGCGTAGCGACGCACAAGCAAGTCGAAGCCGGACAGATCGTACAAATTGGCCAGGGCCTGCTGGTGGTCGTGCCCCTGCAAGACGTATGGGTCACCGCAAATTTCAAGGAAACGCAGCTGCGCAACATGCGCGCCGGACAAAAAGCCGAAGTGCAAGTCGACACCTACGGGCGTACGTTCAGCGGACACGTCGACTCCATCGCCGGAGCCACCGGCTCGGTGCTCAGTCTGCTTCCGCCGGAAAACGCCACGGGCAACTACGTGAAAGTGGTGCAGCGCGTCCCCGTAAAAATCGTGCTCGATCCGATTCCGCAGGATATAGCGGTCCTTCGTCCGGGCATGAACGTGGATGCCACGGTGATAACGGAATAGCCCGTCGCGCGTACTAGTTCATTTGAGAGCGGGCGAGAATTCGATTTGATGAAAAACAGGCTTATCGCGAAATTGCGCATGCCGGACGGCTCGATCAACCCTTGGGTGATCGCCGTGACGGTTACGCTGGCCACGTTCATGGAGGTGCTGGACACCTCCATCGCCAACGTGGCATTGCCGCACATTTCCGGCAATCTTTCGGCCGGCGCGGACGAATCGACCTGGGTTCTCACCTCTTATCTGGTTTCGAACGCCATCGTATTGCCGCTTTCGGGCTGGTTCTCAGGAATTCTGGGTCGCAAGCGCTTTTACATGTCCTGCGTGGCGCTTTTTACGGTGAGCTCGTTTCTGTGCGGTCTGGCGCCCAGTCTCGGCGTGCTGGTATTTTTTCGCATCCTGCAGGGCGCTGGCGGGGGCGGACTGCAGCCGAGCGAACAGGCCATCCTCAACGATACGTTTGCGCCGGCAAAACGGGGCATGGCCTTTGCGGTGTACGGGCTCGCCGTGGTGGTCGCGCCTACGATTGGTCCCTGGCTTGGCGGCTACATCACCGACAGCTTTTCCTGGCGTTGGATTTTTTACATCAACGTGCCGGTGGGAATTGTGTCCCTGATCCTCACATCCTTCATCGTGAGTGATCCGCCTTATATGAAGCGCGAATCGATCAAGCGCGGTTTTCGCATCGATTACATCGGCATCGGCTTGATTAGTTTGGGACTCGGCAGCATGCAGATCATTCTCGATAAGGGGCAGCGCGACGACTGGTTCTCCTCGAATTTCATCCGCGTTTTCGCGGTATTCATGCTCGTCGGGGTGATCGGCGGAATTCTTTGGGAGTTGCGCGAGAAAAATCCGGTTGTCGATCTGCGCATGCTCAAGAACCGGAATTTTGCCGTCGCCACTGTGGCCATGTTTTTCCTTGGCTTCGTGCTGTATTCAACCACCGTACTCATCCCCCAGCTCCTGCAACAACTGCTCGGCTACACCGCGGAGTTGGCGGGCGCGGCGCTGTCTCCAGGCGGGGCGGTGATCATGTGCATGATGCCGGTGGTCGGCTTCCTGGTTTCGCGCGTGGATACGCGAATCCTGATCACCTTCGGATGCCTGGTTTCGGCTTCCGCGCTGTTCGTAATGGCCGGCTGGAACCTGCAACTGGACTACGGCCACGCCGTGCGCGCGCGCATGCTGCAGAGTTTTGGCCTGGCGTTTCTGTTCATTCCCATCAACGTGGCGGCGTTCGCCTACGTGCCGCGCGAGCTGACCAATATGGGCACCGGCATCATCAATCTGGCGCGAAATATCGGCGCCAGCGTGGGCATCGCAACGGTGACCACCCTGCTCGATCGGCGAACCCAAACGCATCAGGCGCGTCTAATGGAGGGTGTCAACGATTACAGCGCGGCGTATCACAACACCCTCAATGGCACGCAGGCCAAGCTGGTGGCCGCGGGGTCCAGCCTGAACCACGCGGCGGCGCAGGCGCACGGGATGATTTACGCCACGGTACAACGGCAAGCCGCCATGCTGGCGTTTTTGGACAACTTCAAAATGCTGGGCGTCGTTTTTTTCTTGGTCATGCCCGTGCTGTTGCTGATGAAGAGGCCAAAAGCACGCGCAAGCGACGTGCCGGTGCACTAAGCGCCAAACGGTTTTGCGGTAAACCACAAGAGTGGCAGCTCGCATGGAACGGGGGGCAACAAACAATGGCAACACAAATGGTAGTGGCGACAACAGTCCAAGCAGTGCCGCCGAGCGAAGACAGCCTGATTCGCGCCGGTCAAGGCGGGGATCACGAGGCCATGGAAACGTTGTTTCGGCGTTACCACCGGCCGCTGTTTCAAACCGCCCTGCGCGTTCTCGGAAATGCCGAAGACGCGGAGGACGCGTTGCAAGATGGCTTGCTCTCCGCCTTTCGCAACCTGAAGCGCTTTGAGGGGCGTTCGCAGTTCTCTACCTGGCTGACGCGCATCGTTATTAACGCGGCGCTCATGCGCAGACGCAGCGCCAAGGCGCGTCCGGCCGTTTCGCTCGACGAAACGCCGCGCGAGGACGAGTTGCCGGCGTCGGAACGCTTCGCCGATGACGGCCCCAACCCCGAGCAGGTCTACGCCAGCACAGAGTTGCGCGAGATCATCAGCGAAAACCTCGACGAACTCTCCCCGCTCCTGCGCACCGCGTTTGTGCTGCGCGAAGTGCAGGGCTATTCGACGGGGGAAGCGGCGAAGAAGCTGGGCGTCACGGAAAACACGCTCAAGGCTCGCTTGTGGCGCGCGCGGCATCAGCTCGCCGAGCGCCTGGGTCGCCGGTTGCGGCGCATCCAGGATGATATGCGCGGCGCCAACGGCATCGGCGACGAGGCTTGCAGTTTCTGCTGACAAAAGGGCACATGAGAGCGCAGAGAAACGCTGTCTTTGCGCCCGCTGTTTATTTGGTCAAGGATGCGTCGCGGGCGTTTGAAAAACTGCCACGCGCCGCGACGTAGAGTCCGAGCACCCGCAGTTCACTGGTAACCGCACGCGCAGCTGCGAGCGCCGCTTGCAGGTTCTCGCGCGAATCAGACTCGACATCCAGAAAAAACTGATACTCCCACGGCCTGCCGTGAATCGGGCGGCTTTCAATTTTCAGTAAATTCACGCCGTGCGCGGCGAAAGGCTCCAGCGAAGAAAGCAGCGCGCCGGGACGGTGCGACAGACGCATGGCCAGGGACATTTTCCTGGCATCGGGCGAAATCGCCTCGGGCGGGCGCAGCAAAACGAAGCGCGTAAAGTTTTCCGCGTTGTCCTGAATATCCTCGGCCAGAATCGTGCCGCCGTAAAACTCCGCCGCGCGGCGTCCGGCAATGGCCGCAGCGGAGGGGTCGCCCTTTTCGAGCACCAGGCGCACGCTGCCCGCGGTATCTTCCGCAGGAACGCGACGCAGCTCGGGGTGGCTGGTGAAAAATCGTTCACACTGTGCCAGCGCCATAGGATGCGAGGCCACCGAGCGTATCTGCGTCATGACGGCACCGGGAAAGCCGATCAGGTGATGCTCAATGGGCAGGATGGTTTCCGCCGTGATGGTCAGCGCACTCTGCAAAAGCAAATCGTAAACGCGCACCACCGAACCGGCCAGCGTGTTTTCAATAGGGGCCATCAGCGCATCGGCGGACCCGTCGTCGAGGGCGCGGAAGGCCGAGTCAAAGGTCGCGCGCGGAACGGTGATGATGCCCGCGCCTAGGAGCTGCAGCGCCGCAGCTTCGCTGAAGGCTCCCGCTTCTCCCTGAAATGCCACGCGCATGGGACTCATCTCCATCTTGCGCATGCTACCATTTTTTTCTCGCCCGGGTTTACGCCGAACGCAGCCAGCCCCGCGCGATTCGCGGCTCGCCCGCGGGCAGCAAGGTGCTGTGCCGCAGCTGCGCTCGAGCGCGATATACTAGCCGGCAAAGGATCATCAACCATGAGCGGGAAACCCGAAACCGACGAATACGCCGCATGTTACGAGAAGTATGTCGCGCTCGTTCCGGGCGCCGACATCGTGAGCGCGCTTGAAGCGCAACGTCTGCAGACCGCGCAGCTTCTCGCGGCATGCAGCGAGCGCGATGGTAATTTCCGCTACGCTCCGGACAAGTGGACCATGAAAGAGGTGATCGGACATCTCACCGACAGCGAACGCATCTTTAGCTATCGCGCGTTGCGTATCGCCCGGGCGGACACCACACCGCTTCCCGGCTTTGCACAAGATGATTATGTGCGAGCGGCGGGCTGTGCACGGCGCCAGTTACGCGAGGTGGCCGAGGAATTCGCTCTGGTGCGCTCGGCAACTGTCGCGCTCTACAGATCGCTCGAGAGCCCAGCGTGGATCCGCCGCGGGGTGGCCAGCCAAAACGAAGTCACGGTACGGGCGCTGGCCTTCATCACCGCCGGTCATGAACTGCACCACCGTCGTCTTCTTGAGGAACGCTATCTCGCGGCGATTCCGAGAGCGTGAGCCTGGATTGCCGAAGCGAGTTTAACGGGCAGCACGCTAGAGTCCGCGTGCGCGTCGCGCGGGGGCTGGGAAGCGCTGGCTGCCGCGAGGGGAATGCGCATCTCGCTCGGGTGGCCTTTCGCAAACGGCTGGGCGATCCCTTTAACACGCTGAGGCACAGCCCCAACACCGAGCAACCGTGCGGCGAGAGCCGCGATGTGCGAGCTGCGCGCCAAGACCGATCCGGTGGCGAGCGACCTTCGCCAACCGGCCCTTGGGTTCAGGACGGGGCTGGAGGCTGGACCTCGCGTCAGGCCCTCCCCGGGGGCGGTTGCCAGATCCTCGAAGGTTCTCTGAGGCGCGGGAAACCGGAAAATCTGCCTTGGGGAAGAATGCCCCCATTGGTCGCTGGGCGATGCGTGATTTTCTGTCGGCGTCTGAGGCGGGCCGCGGCAATGTAGTCGATGTGGATGTGGATGGTCAGTTGCGGGGGCGCTTCCCGGCTGTTAAAATTTACGGTTTGCAGGCTGGCAGTCGTCCGCACTGTGGACCGAGCCGTCGAGAACAGGAGACCGTACGTGGCTAAGTACGATGTGGCGATCATTGGAAGCGGGCCTGGAGGGTACGTTGCCGCCATCCGTGCCGGGGAACTGGGCCTGAAAACCGTGGTGATTGAGAAAGACCCCTATCTCGGCGGGACGTGCCTGCACGTCGGCTGCATTCCGACCAAGGTGCTGCTGCACCATGCCGAAGTCTACGACCATTTCAAAAACGGCGAAGAATTGGGCTTTGAAGTCAGCGGGTTGAAGGTCAATTGGGCCAATGTGCTGGCGCGCAAGGACAAGATCGTCAAGAAGCACGCCAAAGGCATCGAGTTTCTGTTCAAGAAGAACAAGGTGGAGTTCCTGCAGGGCTGGGGACGCTACGAAGGTCCAGGGAAAGTTAGCGTGGAAAAGGACGGCAAGACGTCGATCATCGAAGCTTCCAACGTTTTGCTGGTCAGTGGTTCGGAAGCGCGCGCGCTGCCCGGCATCGAGCCGGATCACAAGACGATTCTTACCAACCGTTCCATTCTCGAATTGCCGGCCATTCCCAAAACGCTGATCGTGGTGGGCGCCGGAGCTGTTGGCGTGGAATTTGCGTCCATCTACAATTCGTTTGGGACCCAGGTGACCATCCTCGAGGCGCTGGACCGCGTGGTCCCCGTCGAGGACGAAGAGATTTCCGCGGAGCTGGAAAAAACCTACCGCAAGAAGAACATCCAGATTTTCACCGGCAGCAAAGTGGACAGCGTCAAGAAAGACGATAAGGGCGTAACCGTCAGCTTCAAGGACAAAGACGGCAAGGCGCAAACGCTGCAGGCGGAAAAGCTGCTGCTGGCCGTCGGGCGCAAACCCATGACCGAGAATTGCGGCCTCGAAAAGTCCAAGGCCGTGGTGGACCGCGGCTTTGTGAACGTCGGTCCCACCATGGAGACCGCGGAAAAAGGCTTGTACGCCATCGGCGACATCGTGGCGGGCCTGCCGCAACTGGCGCATGCGGCCATGATGGAGGGCATCATCGCGGTGACTACCATCGCGGGCAAGCCGACCAAACCCATCCTGCGTACGCGCATACCGAACGCCACCTACTGCGAACCGCAGATTGGCTCGATCGGACTCACCGAGAAGGAAGCGCGCGCCGCGGGCCACGCGGTGAAGATTGGCAAATTCCCGTTCGTGGGAAACAGCAAGGCCACCATCCTTGGCAACCATGGCGGTTTCGTCAAAGTGGTTTCCGACGAAAAGTACGGCGAGGTACTGGGGATTCACATCATCGGACCGCTGGCCACGGAAATCCTGTGCGAAGCCGCCACGGTGCTGAATCTGGAAGGCACTGTCGACGATATGATGAACATGATTCACGCGCACCCCACGGTGTGGGAAGCCATGGGCGACGCCTTCGCTTCCGTACGGGGATTGCAGATTAACGTTTAGCGACTCGATCGGGCGTTTGGCGCGCAAAAACCATGCCTGGCAATCTCTTTCCGGTGAATCTCGTAGCCCGCGCCCGCGCCGGGGTGACGCGGTGAATTCCTGTTCCGTCGTGGACCTCGGCCGGATCGCCTGGACGGAGGCCTTCACTCTGCAACAGCGTGTCGTGGCCGCCCGCAAAGCGGGAACCGTGCCTGACACCCTGCTGTTCTGCGAGCATCCCAACACCATCACTCTCGGACGAAATGCCCGGCTGCAGCATCTGCTCGCCAGCGAGAGCCTCTTGCGGCAGAAGCGCGTCGAACTGCATCACACCAACCGCGGCGGCGACATTACCTACCACGGTCCGGGGCAACTGGTTGGCTATCCCATCCTGCACCTGGCGGCCATCCGGCGCGACATCGGCTGGTATATGCGCATGCTCGAAGAGGCCATGATCCGGGCCTCCGCGGAGTTTGGCGTGACTGCCGTTCGCGAAGCGGGCAAGACGGGCGTGTGGGTCGCCAAGGGCGGGGCCGCTCCAGAAAAACTCGCGGCTCTCGGCGTACACCTCAGCCGCTGGGTAACTTCACACGGCTTTGCCTACAACGTCAGCACCGACCTGCGTTATTTCGGCTTGATTGTGCCCTGCGGTATTGCCGGGAGCGGCGCCACGTCGCTCGAAAAATTGCTGGGGGGCGCGAGCGTGGCCATCGCCGAAGTCGCGGAGCGCGTTGCCAAGCATCTCGGTGCGATGCTAAATCTCGAAATGCGGCCCGTGCCGAGAGTACAATTTATGCGTGAGCTCGAACGCGCGGAGCTGAGCGCGCAGCTAGGGGCACCGGCTGAAGAGATTTTGCCTGCGGCTGCGAAAGTTTCCGGCACAACGATTCCGGGCGCAGGAATGGAAGCTGTACGGAGCGACGCATGAAACCAGAGCTTACGCGCCAGCAGTACCTCGACCTGTACTACTACATGCGCCTCAATCGCGCGGTCGAAGACACCATGGTCAAGCTTTTCCGCCAGAACAAGATTGTAGGCGGACTCTATTCCAGCCTGGGACAGGAAGGCATTTCCGTGGGCACGGCGTACGCGCTCGAGAAGAAGGACTGGCTGGCGCCCATGATCCGCAACATCGGCGCGCTGCTGGTCAAAGGCGTGCCGCCACGGGATATTTTTACCCAGCACATGGCCAAGTACACTTCGCCGACCATGGGCAAAGACGGCACCAGCCATTTCGGCGACCTCGAAAATCTGCACATCGTTTCGCCCATCTCCATGCTCGGCGATCTGATCCCGGTGATGACCGGCGTGGCCATGGCCGGACGTTATCTGGGCCAGAAAATCGTGGCCATGACCTGGATCGGCGACGGCGGGAGCTCGACGGGCGTGTTTCACGAAGGCTTGAATTTCGCGGCCGCGCAGAAAGCGCCGTTCGTGCTGATTCTGGAAAATAACCAGTGGGCGTATTCAACGCCGGTGAAGCGCCAGGTGCCCATTGAAAATCTGGCGGATCGCGGCAAGGCCTACGGCATCGCCAGCTACGTGGTGGATGGTAACGATGTGGTGGCCGTGTACCAGACCGCCAAGGAAGCCGTGGACCGCGCGCGCGCCGGCGAGGGGCCCATCCTCATCGAAGCCAAGTCCATGCGCATGCGCGGCCACGCACAGCACGACCCGGCAGAGTACGTTCCCAAAGAAATGTTCGAGTACTGGAAGCAGCGCGATCCCATCGCGCAGTACGAAAAGTTTCTGATGGGCAAGAAGCTCCTCGACGCGGCCGGGAAGAAAGAGCTGGAAAACAAGATGGAGGCCCTGCTTGAAAAAGACCGCGACTTCGCGGAAGCTTCGCCTCTGCCGCCGCCGGAATTGGCCGAGCAGGGCGTGTACTGCACCGGCGACGACTGTCACAAAGTTGCACCCAAATGGGAACGCAGCAGGTCTGAAGTGACTCCGCCGCAATCGAGTGTGGCCGCGGTCTGGAACGTAGCCGGCTTTGGCCAAGGCAAAGGGTCCGGAGGCAAGAACGCCCCGATCCATTTTGGCGACACTCCCCCCGCACGGGAGGAAGCCGCCAACGAATCCAAACTTTCGCCAAAGACCCCGGTAAAAGTGCTGGGCAATGGCGGCGGAAAAAAATCTTCGGCGAAGCCGGCGGGCCGGGCCGCAGCTAAGGCGAGGCGATAGCCGTGGCGGAAACCAAGACATCCTCGTTGAGCAACGGCGCGGCCGCGCACCGCGAGCCGGTAACTTTTCTCGAAGCCATCAAGCAGGCCATGTACGAAGAGATGGAGCGCGATCCGGCAGTGGTGCTGCTCGGCGAAGACGTGGGCGTTTATGGCGGAGCTTTCAAGACCAGCGAAGGCCTGCTGGAGCGCTTCGGCTGGGAGCGCGTAATCGATACACCCATCAGCGAAAGCGCCATCATCGGCGCCGCCTGCGGCATGAGTTATCTCGGTCTGCGCCCCATCGCGGAGATGCAGTTCATTGATTTCATCGCCTGTTGTTTCAATCAGCTGACCAACTTCGTGGCCAAGGGGCATTATCTGTGGGGCGCGCCCGCTCCCATGGTGGTGCGCGGGCCTTCCGGCGGCGGCGTTCACGGCGGGCCGTTTCATTCCGCCAATCCGGAGATGTATTTCGTGCACACCCCGGGCCTCAAGGTGGTCTATCCCTCGACGCCATACGACGCCAAAGGTTTGCTAAAATCCGCGATTCGCGACAACAATCCGGTGCTGTTCTTCGAACACAAGTATTTGTATCGCCGCATCAAAGAAGAGTTACCGGCGGGCGATTACACCGTGCCCCTCGGCAAAGCCATTGTTCGTCGCGAAGGGAAACACCTCACCATCGTTTCCTACGCGGCCATGATGCACACCTCGCTGGAAGCCGCGGACGCGCTGGCGCAGGAAGGTATCGAAGCCGAAGTGATCGATCTGCGCACCCTGCAGCCGCTCGATGAGGAAACCATTTTGCAGTCGGTGCGCAAGACCAATAAGTGCCTGGTGGTGCACGAAGACACCAGGACCGGCGGAATCGCCGGGGAAATCGCCGCCATCCTGTGCGAGAAAGCTTTCGGCGAGCTCGACGGCCCGCTGATGCGCGTGACCGCGCTCGATACTCCGGTGCCCTACGCGCCCACGTTGGAAGAATATTTTCTGCCCAACGCCAAAAAGGTCTTTGCCGCCGCGCAGCAACTGGCGCGCTACTAGCCTAAAGCTGCAGCGGCGCGCTGGCCGCCGGGTCGGTTAGAAAGTTTGGGAAGTTTCTTAGGAGAGCGATCATGGCCGTGGACATCGTAATGCCCCAAATGGGGGAGAGCATTTTCGAAGGCACCATCACCAAGTGGCTGAAAAAGCCGGGCGACAAGGTGGAGCGCGACGAGCCGCTGTTTGAAATTTCCACCGACAAGGTGGATGCGGAAATTCCCTCGCCCTCGGCAGGAGTGCTGAAAGAGATCAAGGTCAATGAAGGGCAGACGGTCCCCATCCAGACCATCGTGGGCGTGATTGAAGCCGCCGGTTCCGCGGCAGCTCCGGCCCCGCAACCCGCGCCGCCCAAAGCAGAAGTCCCCAAGGCCGCAGCAGCCGCTCAACCGCCCGCCAAAGCCGCCGCGCATACCGCTACCGCCGCGGCCGCCGCGCCTCCGGCAACACCGGCGCCTTCCCATGTCGCACCCGCCAAAGATGGCGCGCGCATTCACAGTTCGCCGCTCGTGCGGCGCATGGCCAAGGAGCATGGCATCGATCTGAGCACCGTGCCCGGCACGGGAGCGGGCGGGCGCATCAGCAAACAGGATATTGAAGCGGCCATCACCGCCGGCTCCGGCGGAAGCCCGGGCGCAGCGGCTTCAGCCACGCAGTACGAGGACGAAACCGAAGAGCAGCTCGAAGAAGCCTACGAGTCGCCGGCAGCTCCGGCCCGCCCGGCGGCTGCCCGCCCCGCAGTCCCGCCGCCTGCGAGCTCGGGCGGCCAGGCCCACGTGGCGTTTGAATCCGCCGTGCCGCGCGAAAAACTGTATTTCGGCGACTACGAAGTCTCGCCCATGAGCGTGATGCGCCAGCGCATCGGCGAACACATGGTGGCTTCTAAACGCGTTTCGCCCCACGTTTATTCGGTCGACGAAATCGACATGACCAAAATTGCCACCTTGCGGTCGAAATCAAAGGAGGAGTTTGAAAAGCGCAACGGCACCAAGCTGACCTTCATGCCCTTCTTTGTGAAGGCCGCGGTGGCCGGCCTGCGCGCCTTCCCGACGCTCAATGCCTCGCTCGACGGCACCAACGTCATCCTGCACAAGGAAATCAACATCGGCATCGCCGTAGCCCTCGACTGGGGACTGCTGGTGCCGGTGGTGAAACACGCCGATGAAAAAAATATCCTGGGCATCCAGCGCAATATGAACGATCTGGCGGAACGTGCGCGCACCAAAAAACTGAAACCCGAGGAAGTACAGGAAGGCACTTTTTCGATTACCAATCCCGGTGTCTTCGGCGGGTTGTTTGGCTTGCCGGTGATCAGCCAGCCCAACGTGGGCATCCTCGGACTGGGCGCCATCGAAAAGCGCCCGGTGGTGATCAACGACTCCATCGCCATCCGTTCGATGTGCTACGTCACGCTCAGCTACGATCACCGCGTGGTGGATGGCGCCGTCGCCCACCAGTTCTTGCACAAGGTGAAAGAGACTCTCGAAAACTGGAGCGAGCCGCTCCTCTAGTCTTTCTCCAGCTTTCCCCCGGCCATGTTGCGGGCGGTCCTCGGACCTTGCGACGCAGTCGCGCCCGCCCGGGAAGAGCACCGCCCGGTGGCACTTCGCGCCGCGCGACACCTTAAACGAACAAAGCCCCGCATCTTGCGGGGCTCCTCGCTCAGCGCCGTCCTGGCGCGCAACGCGCCGCTACAATCTAGCGGCGCTTCTTTTTGCCGGCTTTTTTCGCCGCTTTCTTGGGGCTCTTTTTGGGGCTCTTTTTGGGTTTGCCTTTGCTGGCCGGCTTCTTGGATTTCTTCGCTGGCGCTTTCTTCTTGGGCGCGGCCTTCTTTGCGGGGGCCGCTACAGCGCTCACAACCGGCGGGGCGGCTACGCGCGGCGCCGATTTCGCCGCATCCTTCACCGTGGTCTTGACCCGCGGCGGGGCGTCCTCGCCATCCTCTTCCGTGACACTCAACTCGTCCTCTTCGGCATCGCCGATCTCGTCGGCTTCCACCCCCAGCTCCTCTTCGTCCTCCAAGGGCGCCAGCTCGTTATCTTCTTCGAAACTGTCTTTCTCGAAATCCATGCCATCCTCCCCAGGGGCAGATTAGGTTCACCGCGAATCGGTTCTCTTGTGCTGCCCGGCCGCTGGGAGAAAGCTGCACCCCTCGCCGGCGCTCCACGTAATCGAATAAAAGCCTTCCGCGTTGTTATAGCATTCGCGCGGGCTTTGTCAAGCATTCCGCGCATTCAGGAGCGCGAAAACTCCCGCCGTTTCCGAACTGCCCGCGCTCGCACGGGTGCGCCAGACGACTCTGCGCGGGTCAGTTGTGAGCCGGCGCGGACGCCGCGGCCTGAGCCGCCGCCGTGCCGCCATGCTGCGGCTTCTTCTTCGCTGGCCCCCGGCTGTGCCCCCGACTTTGCGCCCCGCTCTTTGCCGGTGTCATCTCCGGCGCGCCGCCGAGCGTATAGATGCGCAACACCATTCCGCGGCTGACTCGATCGGCTTTCAAACGATTCCACTTCTTCAGATCCTCGGCCTCTACACTGAAGCGATCCGCGATCCCCAGAAACGTATCCCCTTTGCGCACCCGGTAGCTCACCAGTCGCCGGGCGGTCTCCGCCTGGGCCTGGGCCGCGGGGATAATCAGTTTGTCTCCGGGATCGAGCGCGCTCCCGTGTTCGAGATTATTGGCTTCCGCGATGGCCGTCGGAGTCACCCGGTATTTCTTGGCGATGGAGGTCAGGGTCTCTCCGGGCGCCACGCGGTGCCGCCGCCAGCTCACCCACTTGTCTGGCGGAATATCCGCTATCTCCGTCGAGAATTTCGCGGCCGTCCCCGGCGGCAGGTGCAGCTCAAAGGCCGGGTCATCCGGGGTGGCCAGGCGCAACAAGGACGGGTTCAGCCCGTGCAGCGTTTCGACATCCACATCGATGGTCTCGGCCACCAGCCGCAAATCGATGGCCCGGCCGGGTTTCACCACCTCAAACGGCACCGGAGGATCAGGCTCGGCATGAATGCCATAGTGCGGCGCATCCTTGGCGATCAGCGTCAGGGCCAGGATGATGGGCACGTAATTCTTGGTCTCTTTGGGCAGCACGTTGCGCCGGTACAGCTCCCAGAAATCGGCATAACCCGTACGCTCCACGGCCTTTTGCACGTTCCCCGGGCCGCAGTTATAGGCCGCCATGGCCAAATACCAGTCACCGAACATTCCATACAAATCCCGCAAATGGTGCGCGGCCGCCCGCGTGGCCTTTTCCGGATCCTGCCGGTCATCCACCCACCAGGTATGCCGCAAGCCATACTCATTGCCGCGCCAGGCCACGAACTGCCAGATGCCCCGCGCACCGGCCCGCGACAACGCCAGCGGCTGAAAGGCGCTCTCGGCCTGTGCCAGATAGATCAAATCCTGCGGCACGCCCTCTTCCCGCAGCACCCGCGAAATCATCTCGCGGTACCGTCCCGCGCGGCGCAACCCTGTCTCCACAATGGCTTTGCCTCGCGTGGTCTGGAAAAAATTCAGAAAGGAAAGTACTTCGTCGTTTACCGTAAGGGGCAGGTCGTGCGAAATATTTTTTGCCGATTCCTCGGCACGGTCCTTCAAGCGCGGGTCAACCGGAAAGGTCATCTCCGCCACTTCATCAATTGCCGCAGGCACCGCCGGCGGCTCGCTAAATCCGTCCCCGGCGCGAAAGGCCTGCAACTCCTCGGAGTAAACCGTATCCACTATCCGGTGAAACAGTTCGCTTAAGTGCGGATCCTTGGCCGGGTCGTAACCGCTCTCGAGCATCCAGTCCACGGCATCGTTAAAATCCTTGCGCGCGGCCTCGAGGTGCCCGGCCTTGTAGTTCTGTTCCCCTGAAGCAAATTTTTCCTCGACGCGCTGCGCCAGATACTCCTTGCTGCCAAGCAGAGCGGGCAGCAGCGAAGCCGTGGGTCGCGCTGCAGGGTTCCTCAGCGGCAGAGCAACCGCGCCCGGCAACGCCTGTGCCGACGCCGCTGCGCCTCGCGCGTTGCCCGTCTCGGGGGGGTCTATCGCAGAGGGCGCGAGCGCCGGAACGCGCACCGCGAGCGGCCTCTTCGCGCCGTCGTCACACCCAAACGCCAGGCACGCCAGCGCCGCAGCGATGAGCACTATTTTTTGTCCTGGTTTGCCTGCCTGGCGCCCGGCTCGGTCGGTCATCTCTACATGGTAAGTACCTGGCGCTCCCCGGGTCAACGCCTTATGCCACCCCGGGGTTGTCGCAAACACCACACGCCGCAACACACCTTAAATAGCGCGGTGCCCCCGGTTTTTCTTTCTCGCCTCGGCCCGGGAAACAAGCCCTGTGGCTTTTCCGGAGTACACTATCCGCCGTTCCTTCGTTCGATTCGCTCCGTGAGGCCGCTCCGATGCTCAGCCTGAACCGCCGCTTGTTCGCCAGCCTGGCTTTCTTGGTGTTCGCGGTTTCCGCCCGCTCGCAAGAGCTCTCCAAAGAGAAACAATCCGAGATCTCCCAGGTGGTGTCCAATTTTATGGCCGCCCATAGCATCCCCGGCCTCGCCGTCGCCGTAGTCCTCGACGGCCGCCCGGCATTCTCGGCGGGCTTCGGCATGGCGGACCTTGAAAACTTCGTCCCCGCCACCTCCGCTACGCTCTTCCGCCTGGGCTCGGTCTCCAAGCCCATTACCGCCACGGCCGTCCTGCAACTCTACGAACGCGGCAAACTCGATCTGGACGTCCCCATCCAAAAATACTGCCCCGTCTTTCCGCAAAAGGACCAGCCCATCACCACGCGCGAACTCTTGAACCATCTGAGCGGCATCCGCCACTACAACCCGGACGGCAAGGGCGACATTGCCGAAGACAGCGCCCGCCATTTTAGCTCCATGGAAGAAGCCCTCAGCATCTTTGCGAGCGATCCTTTGGTCGCGCCCCCCGGTACGAAATTTCGGTACAGCACCTACGGCTACACCGTCCTCGGTTGCGTTCTTGAGGGCGCCAGCGGCCAAAAATATACGGACTTCGTTCGCGAAAACGTCCTGCGCCCTGCGGCCATGGAGCACACCGAGGTCGACAACTCCTTCGCCATCGTCCCCCACCGCTCGCGCTGGTATAACAAGAATCGCGCGGGCGCCGTAGAAAACGCCGGCGTTCTCGATTCGAGCTACAAGATCCCCGGCGGGGGCTGGCTCTCTTCCGGGGACGACCTCGCCCGCTACGAATCCGCCATCCTCGCCAACACCCTGCTCAAACCCGCCACCCGCGACCTCATGTGGAGCCCCGGGCACACTGCCGCCGGCGAGCAACTGAGCTATGGACTCGGCTGGGGCTCGGAAACGAGATTCGGCCTCAAGCTCTACGGCCATACCGGTGGCCAGCAGGGCACCAGCACGGTCATTACCCTGGTTCCCGAGCGGCGCGCCGGCGTCGTGGTGCTGGCCAACCTGGAACACGCCGACGTTTACAGTTTATCTATGCAGCTCCTGGCGATCATTCTCAGCCTCAAGGACCTGCCTGCTGCGAAAACGCCCTAGATTCCGCCCGCGCAAGCCCCTCGGTCCCGGAGACCCAGGACCTAAGCCTCCCGCCGCCCGGCCATAACACACGCAATATAAACAACTTACGATTTTGCTTGCCAAACGCTCCCAATCGTGGTACTTTTCTGTTGCGTTTGTTGCTCTTGTATCGCCTTTGGAATTCGTAAAAGGTCCGCAAGGTAACTCTTGCGGCTTTTTTTGTTTTGTACCGCCTCATCCGCGGCCAAGACGTACCGCAGCACCAAATAGCTTAATTCTTGAAAAGAGACACAGCAGTGAGCAAAGAACAAGGAACAGTGAAGTGGTTTAACGCCAGCAAGGGCTTTGGATTCATCCAGCGC
>JBEKSZ010000053.1:0-28829 GCA_049516615.1 Candidatus Acidiferrum sp.
GATATCTTTTGGGCTTGAATGCGCTTAGCCAGTTCCGTCACCGGCAGATAGAAAATCTCGTCGCTGGGCATCGGGCTCCTCAGGATTTTGTTGCCGCTGGCGACTCCCGCTAGCGCAGGCCGGAGTGCTCCGGGTTTTGCACCGCCGCGGCACCTTTCTTTTCCCGCTCCAGCAGCGGTTTCAAGTGCAGCGCGGGCTCGTCCGAATTCTCCACCTTGTACGCCCGCAGCCGGTCCAGCGATTTTTGCGTACTAGCACTGATCTTCAGCAGGTCGGCCTTCTGGACGTCGGAAAGGCGGTCGGGATAGAGCGCGAGAATCGTGCGCACCCGCAACTCGGATTCGCTTTGCCCGGGGGACGCCGCGGCGGCCGGGCTCGAAGTTTGCGTTCCGCGCGACGCCGTCGGTGGTGTCTCAGTTTGCGCTTTGGCAGCTGAGGCCGGGAGCGTAGCCGCCGCCCCCGCAAGGGCCGCACGTCTAGCGAACTCCCGCCGCGTAATAGCCGTGGTCCGGACGTCGTCCATGGGGCCAGCCTCCTTTGCGCAGCGGCCTAGGTTCGTCTGCCGCTGCCAACCTGTCAAGCGATAACCGTTCACCCGCCTATCAAAGAAATCAAAATCGCTGTTAAGGAGAAGTATATGCAAACGCATTCACAAACAGAACAGCGGGGCGCCCCAAGCGCAGCGATAGCCTATTCTCCGTGTGTCAATGCGCGGATCTGGTTTTCGAGGGATTGATTGTATTGCCGTTCATTCTGCAATTCGGCTTGTAATTTCTTCACCAGCGAATCGAGCCAGGTGATCTCGGCACGCAGCTTCTGCAAGTCCGCGGACGAGCCCGCCGCTGGGGCGCTGGGCTGATGCGGCGCGCTCGAGGGTGGCGCGAAATGCGATGCAGGCTGTGCCCCAGCTGGCACGGGGCTTAAAACGGGAGGCGCAAACGCTTCTGCGAGGGCGCGGGGCCAAGCGGATTGACCGGCAGGCGGTTGAGCCACGGCTGGCGGTGCAACGGGGCGTGGCGTCAAAGGCGCGGGCGCAAACAGTTGGTTCAAATTCAAGTTGGGAAGCGCCGGCTTCTCGGTTTCAAAAGATTCCGCATTTTTCGGACGTAGCAAGCTCTTCACGCGATGAATCAATTCCTGCGGCTGAAACGGTTTGCGAATCAGCTCATCGGCGCGCACGGAAACCGCTTTGTCGGCCACCGTCTTGTTAACCACTCCGGACATCAATACCACGGGAATATTCGAATAGTTCGGATGCGCTTTAATCTCGCTGCACACGGAAAAGCCGTCTTGATCGGGCATGATCACATCGGTGATCACCACATCCGGACGAGTCTGCTCGAACTGCGCGATAGCGGAGCGCGCGTCGCCGCAGGTAATCACGTTGATGTTCTCGCGCCGAAAGGCGATCTTGATCACCTCGCGCATGGTTGCGCTGTCGTCGATAAAATACACGGTCGCCTGGCGCGTTTGCTCGGGCTCGCCCGGCGTGGAAATCAGCAGTGTTTCGCTCATTCTGCCTCCTTATTCGCCAAATCGTTGGCCGAATGTTCCGCCGATTCGCCTGCCATGGCGGGCGGCAAGTCCTGCGTGCTCTCGTCATATTCACGCATGGCATCCAGCATCAGATCGGTAGCGGTACGCAGAACGGTGCGTTGCGGAGAGGTGGTCCCGTATACAAACTTATATACCCCCGCGCCGCCGTTGACGCAGCTTTTTAGGATGTGGATGACCGCTTCGTCACCAAAGAGCGCGCCACATTCCGCGTGGCTGATTTCGCCGGCGTCGAAAAAAAGCAGGGCATCGGTTTGCCCCGCATTGATGTGCAAAGCCCCGGTCTGGTGTGCGTGTCCGAGCATCTGCATTACCCCGGGAAGGTCGTGATGCGTCAGGCTGCCGCTGAGGCTCGTATCGGCCTGCGCCAGCATTTGCGTCGGCTGAAAGCCTTCGGCTTTGCTGATGATGATTTGCTTCACGTGCGCGGCGATGACCCCTGGCGCCCGCTGCCGATCGATATAATCGTCGCATCCGGCTTGAAAGGCTTCCATCAGCGCGCGCTGGCTGCCGTCGCCGAGTGCAATAAGCGGCAGGGAATTATTCTTGGCATCGGCGCGGAGAATGCGAGCAATATCCAGCGCGTCCATTTCGCGCATATTCGTGGCGCAGAGAATCGCGCTCGGAGCGTCATACTCAATGGCCGTGAGCGCGAACGCCGCTTGAGTGCTGCAAACCACTTCAAAACCCTCTCGTTTGAGGGCATCGCTCAAACGTTTGGCGAAATACACGTTACTGTCGATCAGCAATAGCTTTGCGGGGCGTCCCGCGATCATCATGACGAGGCCTCCGGCAAACCGCCGGCGCTGCCGTCAGAAGTTCCTTCTTCCGCAGCGGCCGTCAGCGAGGTCACATCGAGGACCTCGATCACATCCCCGGCGTGAGAAATCCATCCCGCCACGTGCGCGGCGTCGTGGTCACCGGCGGCCGTAATCTCGGCATTAATCAACTCGCATTCGCCGGTTACCGGCAGCGCCACCCACTCCGTGTGCGTGCTGTAGCGGCGCCGTGCGATAAGATAGAAACGGCGGGCAGAGATTTTCTTTCCCAGCAGTTTTTCTGAAACTTCGCAAACTGGAACAATCCGTCCGCGGCGCAAAATCACGCCTTCTACACCGGGCGAGCGGTGTGGAAACTTGAAGATCCGGCTCGGCGCCGCCAGTTCGGCGATTTGATTGGCGGCGATGCCAAAGCGTCGGTCGCCCAGGCGCAGCAGCACGATGGACTGCAATTCGAGTTCGGTGGCGGTCGCGCTGCTCATGCAGACGGACCGCCTTGCGCAATCTCCGCGGCAGCCGCCGCGCGTTCAGACAGCGTGCCGTCCAGCAAGCGGGTTTCTTCCGGGGTCAAAAAGCCATCCGGGCTGACCACCGGTACTACGGTTTGATCCAGTGCGGTAAGCCCGCGATACCAGCGGCGTTCTTCATGGCTAAAGGCCAGTGGCAAGGCCTGCAGTTGCGTCATGCTGGTCATCTTCTCGATGCCATCGATTAACAGCGCCGTGCGTGTCTGGCGCAAAATGAATACGAGTGTCCCGGGGATCAACGGCAGCCCAAAATGCAGTGTGCCGTTTACCACGAAGAGTGTCTGCTCCTCTCGCTGCAACAGGTGCCGTACCTTGGCAACACCAGAATCCTTGATCTCTGCCGCGGCGCCAGCGAGACTGTCCACGCTGCGAACTTCCTGCACCGATGCCGAGGAAATTGCCAGCAACTGACCGCCCACGCGGAACAGGATGATTTGCTCCGCCTGGAGCACTGGCGATTTCGGACGCGGTGCGAGACGCATCAGCGTGCTCCCACCAGACTGCCCCGGGTGATGCCGATAACGCGCTTCTCGATGGCGGGGTAAATATCATCGATGCCCAGCACTTCGCTTACCGCTCCGGTTTTAATCGCTTCTGAAGGCATGCCGAAAATCACGCTGGTCGCCTCATCCTGCGCCAGCACCAGGCCGCCAGCGCGTTTGATGGCCTGGGACCCTGCCGCGCCGTCATTGCCCATGCCCGTCAAAATGGCACCTACACTCATCGCTCCGGCATAGGACGCGACACTCTCCAAAGTGACGTCAATATTCGGCAGGTAGCCGTTGATGCGCCCGGAAGTGCCATCCAATTGCACCCGGCCGGTGGGCGTCACACGCAGATGCTGGCCGCCCGGACACACGTACAGAGTTCCCGGACGCAGCGATTCGTTAGGCTCCGCTTCTTTCACACGAATACTCGTAAACTCGGACAGCTGCGCCGTATATTGCGTCGTAAACGCCGCCGGCATGTGCTGCACGAGAATGACCGCTGCGGGGAACTCGGCAGTAAAACCCGGCGCCAGACGCATGACCGTGGCGGGTCCTCCGGTGGACGCGGCAATCACCACTACAGGAAAGCGCTGGTCGAGCCCCGAACTTGGAAGCGGCGCGGCGGGGGTGACCCGCTTCGGCGCAGCCGGACTGCCCGCATCGCGCAACGTCGATGCCACGCGCGAAGCGGTGCGCACCACGCGTACTTTCGCAGCCATGCGCACCTTGCGCAGCAAGTCTTCACGCACGCTCTGCATGTCCAAATCGATTCCGCTGGACGGCTTGGCGACAAACTCGATGGCGCCAAGTTCCAGAGCCCGCAGCGTGCTGGCCGCCCCTTCGCGCGATTCCGAACTGACGACCACGATGGGGCGCGGATTCGTGGTCATGATCTCCGCGGTGGCTTGCAGGCCGTCTACGTGCGGCATGTTGATGTCCATGGTGATGACGTCGGGCTTCAGCGATTCGGCCAGGGCCACGGCTTCGCGTCCGTCCTTGGCGTGTCCCACGACCTGCAACTGCTCGTCGGCGTTAAAGATTGTCTCCAGAACTTTGCGCATGAACGCAGAATCGTCCACTACCAGCACGCGATATTTTTTTGGCGCGGTCGGGGTCATTGTGAAGTTAGGCTACCGGTACAAGCGGTCGCCCCACCTCCGATCCCGTGAGTTGGTCGACGGTCGCGATCAGCTGCTCTTCCTGCACCGGTTTGGTCAGGAACGCCGCGGCGCCTTCCTTGACCGCGCGATCGCGGTGCTTGGCGCCCGCTCGGGAGGTCACCACAATCACCGGAATGCGCCGCGTCGTCGGGCTTTGCCGCAGTTGGGCCATCAATTCGTACCCCGTCATGCGCGGCATTTCGAGGTCGGTAATCACCAGGTGGCAGCCATGCTGCGCCACCATCTCTGCCGCTTCCAGTCCGTCGGCGGCCAGCTTCACGCGATAGCCATGTTTTTCGAGCAGCCGGGCCACGAATTTTCGTACGCTGATGGAATCGTCCGCCACCACGATCACGCGCTCTTGTTCCACGCGGTCGATAGCTGCGGTGGGGATGGTGCCGCGCGCAATGGCCGTGGAGCCCGGCGCGAAGATGCGCGCTGCGCTGGCGTCAGCCTGCAGGGCTCGCCGCTCGGTCGGCTCGCTGGCCACCAGGCGGTTCAAATCGATCAGCAGAATCAGGCTGCCGTCCGGCGCGATGGTGGTTCCCGGAAAGACCTTCACGCGACGCAGATATTCGCCCAGGCTCTTGATGACAATCTCGTCCTTGCCCATGACTTCCTCGACGACCACGCCGATTTTGCGGTCTCCAATGTTGGCTACCACCATGTGGAAGTAGCCGTTCACCGGTTCCAGCGCCGGGAGGCCCAAATAGTTGTCCAGGCGCACGACTTCGGTAACCACGTCGCGAATCTTGGTCATCAGCTTTCCGCCAACGTCTTCGATTTCGTCGGAGCGCAACCGGCGAATCTCTTCGACCACCCCCAGCGGCAAGGCAAAATGGGTCGCGCCACAGCGCACGAATAACGCGGGGGAAATAATCAACGTCAGCGGCACTTTCAGCGTGAACTTGGTTCCCACTCCGGCGGTACTCTGAATATCAATTTCGCCGTTCAAGGCGTTCAGATTGGAGCGGACGACATCCAGGCCTACGCCGCGTCCGGCCAATTCCGTTTTGGTCGGGGCCGTCGAGAATCCCGGATGAAAGAGCATTTCCCGAAGGTCGCGATCGGTAAGGCGGTCGGCAGTTTCCGTGGAGACCAGCCCGCGCTCGATGGCGCTCTGGCGCACGCGTTCATAGTCGATCCCGCGCCCGTCGTCTTCAACTTCGATGTAAATGTGGTTGCCGCGATGATAGGCGCGCAAGGCGACCTTCCCGGCGCGAGGCTTGCCCGCCGCGACCCGGTCTTCCACGCGCTCGATTCCGTGGGCCACCGAATTCCGCACCAGGTGCACCAGGGGATCGGAAATCTGCTGAATTATGTTGTTGTCCAATTCGGTCTCACTGCCCGATGGTTCAAGATCCACGGCTTTTCCGGCGGACTTGGCGGCATCGCGCACTGCGCGCGAGATGCGCGAGTATAGTGTCCCGATAGGCACCATGCGCGCCGCGGTGAATTCGTCCTGCAGGTGGTGGGCTAGCTTTGTGAACTCATCGATGTCGCCCTCGACTCGCCCGATGAAGCCTTGTAATTGTGAGAGCACTTCTTTCACGTCTGCGGAGATTTCCGCCATGGACCGCGACAAAATGCTGAAGTCGTCGTAGCGATCCATCTCCAGTTCGCTAAACTCCGACCAGATCGACGTGTCGCCAGCAGCAACGCTGGTCAAGATGTCCGGGGTGTTGCTCTTTTTCCAGGGACCAGTGTCCCGCGCCGCATTGATACGGGCGTATTCGTACTTATCCTGGAACTCGGCCACCTTTCCTTGCAGGCGTTCTTTTGAAAAACTCAGTGTGTCCACCAGCTTCTCAAGCTCATCCACGCGCCCGACCATGCGCGTACGGTTGATGACCAGTTCTCCGACAGTGTTCATCATGCGGTCGAGCCGTTCGAGCGCGATGCGCACGGACTTTGCTGGCGCGGCATTGCTCTGTGCCTTGCCGGCTTTCTTGCCGGGGGCAGCAGCGGCGGGCTGGCTCACGGTCGGTAAGGCGGTCGCGGGCGGCAGCACCTCTATGTCGAGTCCTGCGTCGAGGTCGTCGCTCTCGGCCGGCGCGTATTCCGCGATGCGCCCGAGCAGGGAATCGACCAGCGTGCGCATTTCCGCTTCGTCCAGCCATTGCCGGTGCAGCGTTTTCTTTAGAACGTCCACCGATTCAAGACAAACGTCCACAACGGCCGGAGAAGGCTCGAGCTCGCCATCGCGCAAGCGCCCGATCAAATCTTCGACGCGGTGGGCGATCGCTCCAAGCCGCTTCAGCCCAACTTGCGCAGCGGAGCCTTTTACCGTGTGAATCGCGCGGAACAGTTTGTTGATTTCTTCGGGATTGTTGCCACCTTCAAGAGAAATCAAGCAGTCGCTGACAATCTGCAAGTGTTCCTCGGCTTCGGGTTGGAAAAATTCCAGAATTTCGTCCGGCACCTCATCGTCGACGGGAAGGGAATCAAAGTAAGAGCCCGTGACCGCGCCGTCTTCGAGCAGCGCATTCGCAGCGCTACCCGGAGTTGCGTCCCCGGCGGCGCCATACGCCACTTCGTCCTGCAGGCTCAGCCGCGCCGGCTCGCCCTGGAAAGCAAACCGGTAACGGTCCTTGAAGGCCGCGATATCCTCTACGGTCTCTTTTCCGGTGTCGCTGATTTCGAGTAAATCGCCTTCCAGCAGCGAAATGCCGTCGGACAAAAACTCCGTCAACGGTCCGTGCAGATCGCTGCCGAGCGACACGTTCAACGCGTACTGAAAAACATGCGCCAACTTGCCGGCAATCTCAGAGAATCGCGGATAGCCATAGCTTGCCGACGTTCCGCTCAGCGTATGCGCCGCGATATAGAGCCGCTCGACATCCTCGCGTCGCGGCTCAAAATCCTGCAGCACTCCGATGTACTCCCGCAGACACTGCAGCTGTTCCGCAGCTTCCTGCAGAAAGGTCTCGACGGCTTCGCGGTCCGGCAGGTTCACGCGCGGCCCTCCTTCACGGGCACACTGTCCGTCACCTCTTCCGCCAGCGGCTTGCGGTACAAAATGCAGTCGTTCAGCACGATGGCCTGAAATTTCACCGGCATTTTCGAAATCGACTCGGAATGTCCCAAAAACAGATATCCGCCCGGTTCGAGGGTCTCGTAAAAACGCCGTACCAGCGAGCGCCGCCGCTCCTCGGAAAAATAGATCAGCACATTCATGCAAAAAATTACGTCCATCCGCCCCACGTACACTGCCGAAGCCAGGTTCATCTGCGTAAAGGAGATCATCTTCCGCAACCGCTGCCGGACCTGCTGCCCGCCATCGCAGGTTGTAAAATGTGCGGCCAGCTGCGTCTCGTTCACGTTGCCGAGCGTCCGACCCGAATAAACCCCGCGCTCCGCGTGCTTCAACGCCTGTCTTCCCACATCGGTGGCCAGAATCTCGGCATTCCAGGACTCTGCAAAAGATCCGGAATCGCTGACGGTCATGGCAATCGAATACGGTTCTTCGCCCGTTGAGCAGCCCGCGCTCCAGATGCGCAGGGTTCGCGGGTTGCTCCAGAACTTTTTCACGTGCAATTCCGGCAGCACGCGTTTTTCAAAGGCCTCGTAGACTCCCGGATAACGGAAAAAACTGGTCTCCTGCGTCAAAAGCCTTTCCAGCAGCGCCTCGTATTCCAGATTGCTCTTGCGCATGGCCCGCAACAGGTCCGTCCCGCGCTCGAAGTGCCTCGCGCGCAGGTGTTCCTCGAGGCGAGTGCAGAAAAATCGCTCGCGTGAAGCATCAAAACAGATACCCGTCCGCTCCTCGATCAGCATGCGGATCTCGCTCGATTCGTGTTCGCTAAGACCGTGCGCCATTCCCTGCAGTCGGCTCATGAATTCGGCTCGTCGTCCTTGTTCCTTGCTTGCTCACGCCGGACTTGCGCGGCGCTCAGGCTGTGAAGGCCGTCGGTTGCCTACCGCGCTCCGGCCGGCACGAGCCGTTCGGCATCGTCAGAAGCCGGACCCTGGGACGCATTTTGCGCTTGTCCGGTCTTGGCCGCACGGAACTGGGCCAGCGCTTCGTTCAGCTGGTCGGAAAGTTTGACGAGCTGGCTAACCGTAGCTACCGTGCCCCGGGTTCCCTGCGACGTTTGCCGCGTGATGCTGGAAATAATCTGCATGGCGTGCGCTACGCCCTCGGTTCCGCGCACCTGCTGCTTCGAGGCCAGGGAAATCTCCTGGACCAGCTCCGCTGACTGCCGCACCACGTTGGAAATGGCGTCGAGAGCGCGTCCCGCTTGATCTGCGAGAGTTGCTCCGCCTTCCACTTCCTTGGTGCCCTCTTCCATAACCACCACGGCCTCGTTGGTCTCGGCCTGAATGGCCTTGATGAGAGCGGCAATGTCTTTGGTGGCGCTACGGCTGTGTTCGGCCAGCTTGCGGACTTCGTCGGCAACTACCGCGAATCCGCGCCCCGCTTCGCCCGCGCGAGCCGCTTCAATGGCCGCGTTTAGGGCCAGCAGGTTGGTCTGTTCCGTGATGTCGTTAATCACGTTGATGATTTCCGAGATCTCCAGCGAGCGGTCGCCCAAAGACTTGATTTTCTTCGCGGTAGCCTGCACCGAAGCACGGATGCGTTGCATGCCCTCCAGTGTGTCGCGAACCGCGCGGTTGCCTTGTTCCGCTGCGTCCAGAGCCCGGCGCGCTGCTTCAGCACTGGCTTCGGCGTTGTTCGATACCTGCTTCATCGAGACCGTCAGTTCTTCGACCGCGCTCGACGTATTCGTGATTTCCTGGTCCTGTTGTGTAGCGCCGGCTTGCATTTCATCCGCAGCCACCAGAATGTTGTTCGAGCACGCGGTAACTTCCATGGCTGCCTTGCGCACGCGTTCGAGGACCTTCATGAAGTTGTCCAGCATGTAGTTGATGGAATCGGTCACATTGCCCAGCGCGTCGTTGGTGACTTTGCCGCGCATCGTCAAATCCCCGCGCGCCACCTGATTAATCACGTTGAGCAGTTCCGTGATGCTGCGCTGCAGGGAGTCGCTGGCTTCCTGATTGTTGTTGGCCTTGGTCACCCGCGCCACCGCACGGTTCAAGTTGTCAGCGATGTAGCCGAGTTCGTCGCTGGAGCTGACCGTGGCGCGCGCGCGGGGATCGCCCGCCGCCAACTTCTCAGAAAACTCCGCCAATTCGCCGAGCGGTCCGACAAACCGGTTGCTCAGTTGCCAGCCGAGCAGCGCCAGCAGCGCGCAGCCCAGCAGTCCCGCAAAGATCACCTGGGTGCTGCCCGGATTGCTCTCGAGCAGCCCTGCGCCTCCGGACTGCCGCCCGGCGCTATACGCCAGCCACAGCACGCCCACCAGCGCCACCCCCGTGGCCAGCACCAGCATCCAAATGGTCGAACTCAATCGCGATTTCATGCCTTCCTCCAAAAACACTTGCGAGCCTTGCGTTTTTCAAGCTTCCTGTTCTCGCAAAAATGTAAAAGATCTAGATACTTGGCCCCGGAAACGCCTCCAGCAATCGCCGCAAATCGATCAGCAGCGCCAGACGGTCGTCGTGCCGCAACATTCCCGTGCAATACGGTACGTTCTCGGGCGACTGCTCCAGCAAATCCTCGGCGCTCACGGTATAAGTTCCGATCACCTCATCGGCTGCGATGCCGATCCGGATGTCTTCCTGGCCGCGCTCGCCCTGCAACATGGCCACCACCACGTGTTTTGGCAACAGGCCCGGCCGCCGGCCTTCGGTCATGGCGATATCGATCAGCGGAATGATCGCGCCCCGCAAATTAAAAATTCCGATCAGGTACGCCGGCCCCAGCGGAATCTTGGTCAGCAGCAACCACTCGAGTACCTCTTCCACATCCAAAACTGGCAGGCAGAATCGCTCGCGCCCGCTGCGAAACACGCAGAATTGCGACTCCGGCGACAGTTCGAGAGGGGTCCCGACCGCCTGCAGAATCTCGTTGTCGTCCGCCTCTGCGGAAATCGGCAACAGATGAAAGTCCTGGCTCATCGGCAAGCTTTCCCGCCACCGCCAAACAAAAATCTCCTGCTCATACAAAGCGCCTCACGGCCCGCAACAAATCCTCGCGGGTAAAGGGTTTGGTCACATACCCGTCGGCGCCTTGCTGTTGGCCCCAATAGCGATCGCTCGGCGTATCCTTAGAGGTCACCAGAATCACCGGAATGGTGCCAAACTCGCTGCTCGACTTAAGCTCTCGGCAGACCTGGAATCCGTTGCGCTCGGGCATGACCACGTCGAGCAGGATCAGCGTGGGCCGCTCGGCGGCCAGGGTCTCCTCGACCCTGCGTGGGTCATTTAAATCGATCGGCGAATACCCTTCGCGTTCCAGCATTCCGTGAATCAGCTTCACCTGCGCCGGCGAATCGTCAACAATCAGGACTTTTTTGAGCACAGCCGTCCGCTCCAAAGACTTATCCACGAAGCCAAGGTGCACGTCGGCAGCCAGTGTCGCAGCCACCTTGGCCCAAGCAGCGGTCCTGGCTAACTTATTGATTGCGCGATGGTTGTAAAAAGATGCAAAAGGTTAACGGCGCAACCCTGTGGGGGTTGCCTCGTCGATATTCTCAGCATGAGATGCCGTCTCAACTTCCCGCATCTCGCTTGACAGCGATGAGAATCGCTGCATGATTTCGTTGATGCGCAGTGCCATGTTGTGAATGGTCTTGATCTGCGCCAGGGACTGCGAAGACAGCTGGCCGGGTTCGAGAAGGAGCAGCTCCGCATTGCCCAGCATGGAGGTCAGCGCGTTGTTCACGCTGTGCTTCATGTCCATCATGTAACGCCCCAGCACGGCGTCGCGCTCGTTGCGTTGCGCGTGGCGTTCCGCCTCGCGCGCCAGGCGCACCGCCGCCGTCCGGCGCAGCGATTCACCGGCCACCAGCAGCAGGGTTTGCGTCCAGTCCTCGCGTAACGGCACGTGCACCAGCCGCGGATGCTTGCCACGCAACGATCCCAGCTCGTTAGCCTCCACCGGCGCGCACAGGATCACCGCGGTAGTAGGCTCAAACGATCGCAAAATTTTAGAACGATTTCCGTCGCGCATTGGTCCGGCTACAACCAGGTCCGGCGCTCCGGCCAGTTGTCCTTCCCAATGCTCGCTATCGACAATGGTAACGCGCGGCGCTTGCCGCTCCGCCTGCCAGCACGTACTCAACAGCCGTCCGAACTCCACTTCATCTGTCAAAATCAATACGTTCGCGTTTCGCAAGAGAGGCTTTCTCCCAGCACCAGAAACTCGCTCCAACCGTCGATGCCCGCTACAGTTTTTCTGCTTCGTCCAATGCGGACAGCAGCCGCTTGGTGCTGATCCCCAGATTCACCGCCGCTTCCGTATCCTTGGCCTGCTTGGCCACGTCTACACGTTCCTGCAAGCGCGTCACTTCGATGCGCGCCACAGACAGCGCACGATCGAGCGAGGTGGCATTGCCCGTCTCCTTGGCCGTTTCTAGCGCGCTGTTTACCAGCGTTCGCGCTACCACCGCCCGCCGCAAGTCTTCCGCCGACGCTCCATCTTCGGTGACAAACGCCGCCACTTCCCAAGAGGACATCAATATCCGCGCTGCGCCAACCTTCACCGTGGTCATCGACCGGCCTCGAGAGGGAGGCGTGGCAATCAGTTGCTCCCAGATTTTCTCCAGGCAAGATTCGAAATCGAGCTCCACCGAAGCGGGCCCTTCGCTCGCGCTGGCGTCCGCGGGTGCCGCGGACGGAGCTTTCTCGCCTTTCGCGTTCTTTACCGGGGAGCCAGTTGCGCCGGTCCCGGTCGCGTCGAGATTGACGGCGCTGGCAAAAATTCTCGCCGCTGCCTCGGTGGAGGCCTCCGCGGGATCCTTGTCCGCCTTGGCCGCCGCGTTTTTTATCCCGGCTTTTTCAAGCGCCAGTTCCACGTCGCTGCGCAGTCCCAAAAGCTTCTCAAAAGCCTGCGTCACGCTGCTTTCCGTATATTCCTTCTGAAAAGGCTGTTTCCACTCATCCGCCACTTGTTTGATTTTGGCCAGCGGCTCCGCGCCTGTGCCGTTATACCCGGTGCAGTTCAGCGACGCGATTCCCCCGTTCTCTAGCTGCTGCAATCCGGCGCGGATGGCGATCAAATCCGCGTGCATCAATTCGATCAGCGTGCGGCGCAGCATAAAGTTAAATCGCGTGAAGGCCAGGAGCGCGGACGGCTCGTAAAAGCTCGCACCGGCCGACTCCTTCACCTTGCGTCCTTGCGCGATAAAATCGGACTTGGTGATTGAACGCAGCGTGCGGAATCCCCGCAAAGCTTCGATCATTCTTTCCAGCGGCTCGCACCACGCCAGTTGCTGCACCGGCGCTACTCCCAGCACGGGTTTCAGCACGGTCGCGACATCTTCTGGAGCAATCTGTTTGTGATAAATCTTCGGGGGAGCGCACAGCGCGAAATATTGCACCAGCAGAAAGTCGATCTTGTCGCGGTCGATAGTGGATTTGGTAGGCTTCCGCATGTGCCGCTGGATCAGCGCCTGCAGTCCAGTTTCGCTGGCATTCAGCGTGGTCATTTGCAACAGATGGCGCAGTTCGTGCACCAGCACCCGATGGTCCATCGAATCCAGCCACGTCTGTACCTGGCTGAACAGCTCGAGGTCGGCCTTTTCGGGCAGGCTGCGTTTGGCAGGGGGTATGGGAATATCGATGGCCAGTTGCTTGGCCAGCGCCACGTAGATCGGAAACACCGAACGCGCTTCGTCCCATTGCGCCTGTCGTGGAGCTTCCCCGCGCGGAGTTGCTTCACTCCTCGGAGTGGCTGCCTTCGGCGGCGCCGAAAGATTTAACGTTGTCATTTTGCTCAAGGCTGGTTCACCCGATAGTCCTGCGCCCGCGAGAATCGCACCGCCACGGCCTTCTTTCCTTCGTGATACTGCACCGCAACCACGGTTGCTTCCGCCACGCGAGCCTTCTCTCCCCGTTCGATTTTTACGCGGTCAGCAAACTCCAGCGGCAGCGTCGAAAGAAAAATCCCGTGTTCCGCGCCGCCAAATTCCAAGATTGTAGCCTCACGCAACGTCGCGCTTCCCGGCCGCATGGCAGCCACGCGGACTGGTTCGCGTTGCGCCACCAGGTGCGGAAAAAAACGCGCTAGTTGCTCGGCGCAACCCGCCACGTCTTCGGTAATTACGTTGCCGTCGCTTCGCCGCACGCTACCCTCTGTTCCGCAGCCGGCTGCTCGAAGAGCTCTCCGCCAGCAAAGCCTTGCTGCTGGACATCTCCACCCCAGGCATCTCGCGCCACGGCGGTTCTTGAAGCCCGCGCGCCGCACCCCGGCCGTGAAGTCCCAGCGGAAAGATTGCACGCAATGCACCAAAGGGAGTCGCGGGGAGGGAGTTCTAAAGGTGAAGAAACTGCAAGGCTTAGGATTTTCCCATCGGCTCACGCTGCCTCGCATGTCTCAGCCTGAAACGTCCCTGTCTCAGTCAGACGTCTGATCCTTGACGGGCACTGGCCGCAAAATCGCAGTGAGACTGACATTTTTTGCCGGATCTCGCCGTTCTTCGCCTCGCCAAACATAGGAGCAAAGTCCAAAAAATCGCCGCCCCAGCCCCCGGCTGGTCGGTCCTCGCTCATTGAACGATTGCGTCTGGGCTGACTGGCTGGCCTTTTTCCGTTGCTGGCCGCATGCCTATTTCGCAAAGCGCCTGACGCTGAAGGAGATGGGCAGCCCGATCACAACCATATGGACGAGCAGGCCCAGAATCAGGTCGTCAAGTTGGTAAGGGCCGCGGGCGTGAAGTGCGGAAAGCGGTAACACGATAAAACGCATGACGTCTTCCACCGCGCCGCCAAAGAACAAGCCACACACGAGCGGGTGGCCCCGCAAGAATAGTAGCCGGCGGCTTGCCGCGTAGTAAGTAGCTGCGGCCGAGCACGCGATGAAAAAGTGCAGCGCCACACCCAGAACATAGATCCGGACCCCGCCCTGAAAAGCCTGCCGCCCCAACAAGCCCGCGGCAATCGCGAGGGGAATATTCCATCCAAACAGAATGCACGCCTGCAAAAGGTCCAAAGTCCCGGCAATTCCGCCGCCCAGGGCGATGGCCAAGAGCGCACTGCTTTTCTCTTCTCGTCGGCCCAGTGGAGCTCCCATCAGCATGCCTCCTTGCGTTGCTATTTCGCGAAGCGGCGGACGCTAAATGCGATCGGCAGCCCCACCACCACCATCTTTTGTACGATTCCAAAGACTAGATAGTGCAGGGTTAGCGGCCCTGTTGCGTGCAGGGCCGATAACGGCAGGACTACAAGGTTCATCACCAAGAAAACGGCGGCGCCGAAGCATAAGCCGCACACCACCGGATGCACCGCCAGGAAATCCAGCCTGCGACTCGCTGCGTAATACACCGTCGCTGCGCTAAAGGCGATGAAGAAGTGCAGCAGCATGCCCACGAGCCAGGTACCGGCTCCTGCCTGAATCGCCTTCCGGCCCAGCAGCCCAGCGGCGACGTACAGTGGAATGTCCCACCCCTCTTGCATGCAGGCCTGCACGATGTCCACCGTTCCGGCAATTCCGCCGCCGACCACAATGGCCAGCAGCATGCTTCTGTTAAGGGGTTGCCCACGTGAGACGCCAACTGTTCTCGCGACAGAATCCTCCATCATCCACGCTCCTTCCTTGAGCGGCGATTCATTCGCAATTCTCGACGCGACAGCACCATATCCGCGCGAAGCGCAAAAGTCCTGAGGTGAGTCTGAAACAATCTGAATAGTTCTGAATCTTCCTGCCTGAGGGGCCCTTCGCTCGCCAGGGGCGCCCGTAGCGGCATCATTGAATGCCGCGGACCCAGAAAATAGCGCGCAGAATGCCCTCGGCGATTCTCTGTGGTTAGGTATAATCGCCGAGCGCCGTTGGTCCATCTAAACTAAAGGCCGCCCCCTGACCGCGCCCATGAACCGCCCAAATCCAACAATTCTTCGCATCGGCGAATGGCGCGTCGATCCGACTTCCGGTGAAATTTCGCGCGCGGGGGAGACCCAGCGCCTGGAGGTGCGGACCATGCGCGTACTGCTTTGCCTGGCCGAGCGCCCCGGCGAAGTGGTCAGCATCGACGAGTTGCTCCATCGGGTTTGGCCGGACGTCAACGTCGCTTCGGATTCCGTCTATCAAGCAGTGGCGTCCCTTCGGCGCGTGCTCGGCGACGACCCCAAGCAGCCTGCTTACGTCGAAACCATTCCACGGCTGGGCTATCGCATGGTGGCGGCCTCCGGTCCCTGGGTGGAGCGGTGTTCCGCGCAGAATGGTGCGCGGGGCGATGCTCTTCAAGGATCGCCGCCGCAGGGGGAAAACGGGCCCTCTGCGCCCCACGACGCTTTAGGGCCGGACTCGCGGAAAGCTTCCGGCCGGCGTGTACGAGACGGATTCGCGCTGGCCGCAGCCCTGACGCTCAGCTTGGCGCTGATCGTGGCTTTTCTGACGCACGGCAGAACCGCGAGCCGCGATTCCTCCGCCGCGCCCCCGATCCCTACGCAACCGCAGAAATCCATCGCTGTGCTGCCGTTCCTTGACCTAACCGACGAAATGAACGAGGAGCCATTTGCCGATGGCATGACCGAGGAACTGATCGACAGACTCAGCAAGGTTCCGGGCCTGCGGGTGCCGCCTCCCACATCGTCGTTCTATTACAAAGGCAAACTATGGCCGCATGCGCATGGAACTCCGCAAATCACCGTCGCCGAGATCGCCAAAGCGCTGAACGTCGTTTACGTGCTGGACGGGAGCGTGCGCAAGTCCGGCGGGAGGGTGCGGGTGGCCGCGCGCTTGATTCGCGCGGACAACGGCTTCGTGGCCTGGTCGGAAACCTATGACCGGCCGCTCGACGACATCTTGATGGTGCAGGATGACATCGCCGGGGAAGTAACCAAAGCGCTGAAGGCGTCCCTCTAGACAGTTACCCAGGGGACCCTGAGCACCAAGGAGTTCCGCAATGACCACTCCACCGAAAACAGCGATCATTACCGGCGCCTCGCAGGGAATCGGCGCGGCGCTGGTGGAAACCTTTCTCTATCGTGGTTACCGCGTCGTCGCCACCTCGCGAAATATTTCCAAATCCAACGTGTTCCCGGCGTCCACGGACCTGGCCCTCGTCGATGGCGACATCGGCGACCCGCAAACCGCCGCAAAGATCGTTGACGCCGCGCTATCCCGCTTCGCTCGCATCGATGTGCTGATTAACAACGCAGGTATTTATATTTCCAAGCCTTTCCCCGAGTACACCAGCGAAGACTTCACAGCTTTAGTCTCCACCACGCTGGCGGGCTTTCTCTACGTTTCGCAGTTATCGGTGAAGCAAATGTTGCGCCAGAAAAGCGGCAGCATCGTCAACGTGTCCACCACTCTCGCCGATCACGCTATCGCCGGCGCGCACGTCGCCGTGCAAGTCATGGCCAAGGGCAGTTTGCATTCCGTGACACGCGCGTTGGCTTTGGAGTACGCCCAGGAGGGCATTCGTGTGAACACCGTCGCCCTCGGCGTCATCGATACACCCATGCACGACTCCGACGACCATGAAGTTCTCAGCGGATCGAATCCCATGGGCAGGTTAGGCCAAATCAAAGAAGTGGTGGACGCAGTGTTGTTCCTGACGGAGGCCACCTTCACCACCGGGGAAATCCTCCACGTCGATGGCGGCGCCCACGCCGGCAAATGGTAGTGCTCCCGTTGGCAGATCTTTGCCAAAAACATTCGCTGGGGGAGCACCAAAAATGATTATTTCCTCCGCCCCTCGGGCTGACGTATCCCCGTTAACTCCAGCAGAATCAGTCTCAGCTGCCCCCCGCGGCCTGCGCCTCACTCTGCTCCAACCCCTCTTGCCCCTTCACCGGAATCTTGTACCGCTTCAGTTTACGGTACAGCGTTGCCCGGCTGATGCCCAAAATTTTCCCGGTCAGCGCCTTATCCCCGTTGGCTTCTTCAAAGACACGCAGAATGGTCATGCGCTCCATTTCTGCCAGCGCCGTAGTCGACAGGGAAGTAACATCTGGAATCTTCGCCGCGCCGGCGCCTTCGTTCTGTTCCGCGCGGATCGACGGCGGCAAATCCGCCACATCGATGGTTTTGCCATCGCCGAGGGCTACCGCGCGGGCCACGCAATTTTCCAGTTCGCGCACGTTGCCCGGCCAATCGTACTGCAGCAGACTCTTCATTGCCGCCGCCGTCACCTGCATCTGCGAACCATGCGCATAGCGCCCCAGGAAATGGTGCGTCAGCATGGGAATATCCGAGCGCCGCTCGCGCAATGACGGCAATTGCACGGTGACCACGTTCAAGCGGAAATACAAGTCCTTGCGGAAGGTCCCGGCGCGGTAAGCTTCCTCCAAATCGCGATTGGTGGCCGCAATCACGCGCACATCCACGTTCACCTTTTCGTTGCTGCCCACCGGACGAACTTCCTTCTCCTGCAGCACGCGCAGCAATTTCGCCTGCATCTCGAGCGGCAATTCGCCAATCTCATCGAGAAAGATCGTTCCGCCATTGGCGGCCTGGAAAAGGCCGGCCTTGGACTTGATGGCGCCGGTAAACGCGCCTTTTTCGTAGCCAAACAGTTCGCTTTCCATGAGCGTGGGGACGAGCGAGCCGCAATCGACGGCCAGGAAAGGCGTCTTGGCCAGGGCACCGCGGAAGTGAATCGCGCGGGCCACCAGTTCCTTGCCCGTCCCGCTTTCGCCGCAGATCAGCACGGGCGTGCGGGTATCCTTCAGGCGGCCGATCATGCGCAACACGTCCTGAATATTCGCGGAGGTTCCGATAATGCCATCGAGATTTTCTTCGGCGTCCACGCGCTCGCGCAGAAACTCATTTTCCGTTACCAGACGCACCTTTTCCGCCATGCGCTGCAGCAGCAGACGCATTTTCTCCACGCGAAAGGGCTTCTCGATGTAGTCGTAGGCCCCCAGCTTCATGGCGTCGACTGCGGACTCGATCGAGCCATGCCCGGTCATGATCGCCACTTCGGTGTGTGGCAAAAGCCGCTTGGTCTGTTGCAACAATTCCACGCCCGACTGCGTCGGCAATTTCAAATCGGTGAGCAACAAATCCGGGGCGTCGCTGTCCAGCCGCGCCAGCGCCACTTCCGCGCTCTCGGCTTCCGCGCAGACGAAACCGAGCGATGTGCCAATGGTCATGCACAGTCGCCGGATGCTCTGCTCGTCGTCCACCACCAGCAACCGGGTTTTCAGTTCGTGGTTCATGGTTTCCCGAAGGTTTTCTCCACAATAGTGATCAAATGCTGCACGCGAAACGGCTTCTCGATACACGGCGTGCCGCTGCGCTGCAGCAGCGATTGCGTCTCGCTGTTGGCCGTGTCCCCGCTAATCAAAATAATCCGCTCCGCGAGTTCCGGGCGGTGCTGCTGAATCCAGGCGTGCACGTCCGCGCCGTTCACCGAGCCCGGCATGCGCACATCGGAAATCACTCCGCCGTAATGTCCGTGGCGCAGCAATTCGAGCCCCTCCTTGCCGGATGCCGCGTTCTCCACCTGATAGCCTTTACGTTTTAGCGCCGCGCGCAGAAACGCAACCACCGACGGCTCATCTTCGATCACCAGAATGGGCGCCAGCGCCGGTTGCAAAATCGGCGTGCTCATCGCCCGGCTTCTTTGGCCACGGCTGTGGCTGCTGCTTCGCTGGCCACCGGCAGGCGCACCAGGAAAGTGCTGCCGGGTTCCGCGCCGTGATTCCAACACTGGATCTCGCCGCCATGCGCGCGCACGATTCCATAGCAGATGCTCAGGCCGAGTCCCGTGCCCTTGCCCACCTGTTTGGTGGTATAGAAGGGATCGAAAATCCGCTGCGCATCGATGATCCCTATTCCGTTATCGCTGATGGCCACTTCGAGCGATTCGCCATTCCGCTTTGTGGAGATGGCAATGTGTCCGCGCTGTCCCGATTCCTGCACCGCATCATAGGCATTGTTCAAAATATTGAGAAACACTTGCTGCAACTGCTGCGCATCGCCGAGCGCGGGCGCCAAGCCATCCTCAAAGTTTTCCGCCACTTCCACCCCGTGACTCGCAAAGTCGTAACTCCGCAACTTGATGGTTTGCCGTAACACCGCATTCAACTGCACCAATTCGCGCTGCACCGGCCTTTGCCGCGCGAAGCTGAGCAAGTCCTGCACGATATCTTTGGTGCGTTGCGTCTCCTGCAGGATAATCTGCAAATCCTCGCGCGCCGATTCCGGCACTGCGGGATTCTCCAGCAGCAAATCGGTAAACCCCAAAATCGCCGCCAGCGGGTTGTTGACCTCGTGCGCCACGCCGGAAACCAGCCGCCCAATCGTGGCCATCTTCTCGCTATGCGCTAATTTCGACTGCAGCAGAGCGGCATCGGTGATGTCCGTCATCACAACCACCACACTGTTCACGGCATTCTGTTCGTCGCGCATGGGGCTCAAGCTGATGGAGAAATGACCCATCGAGCCGTCCCCGCGCCGCACCGGCAATTCAATATTTTCAACTTGCTGCCCATGCGCGGTGGTTTCCAGGGCAGCTTCAAATTCCACCCCGTGCGAAGCATCCACCCAGTCCGCCAGCCGCTTGCCGATCAACTCCTCTTCCTGATAACCCGCCTCATAACAGCGGCGGTTGGCGTAACTGATCAGCCCGGCAGTATCCAGCACCAAAATCATGCTCTGCGTGGTATTCAGAATTTTTTGATTGAAATCGCGTTCGCGCTGCAGCTGCGATTGAAAGGTTTTCTGTTCCGTCACATCCAGCATCAAGCCGCGGATCTGCACAATACGCCCGCGGGCATCCCGCACGCCAGAAATATTCTGCAAGGTGTGCAGCAGCGAGCCGTCCCTTCGCCGCAAGGTCTCTTCGTAGTTGCGCAACACGCCGCGTTTCGTGAGCGCATGCATAAATCTCTCCCTTGACTCCGGCGCCGGATACAAATGCGGACTCACGTCTGCCTGCAGCAACTCCTCCCGCGAGCCGTACCCCAGCATCCGCACCATCGCGTCGTTCACGTCGAGAAAACGCCCCTCGGGCGTGGCGAAAAACAATCCTTCCTGAATGCTGTCAAACAACTCGCGATAGCGCCGCTCGGCCTCCCGCCGGTCGGTAATATCCTTCAGGACATGAATCGTTCGAATGTCGTCGTCCGAAGCCCCGTGGGTGCGCGAGGTCGACACCAAGAAAATCTTCTCCGCCGATGCCGCCACATACTCTTCCCGCGCCTGTTGCGTGTCCCGGCAAAAAGGGCAGGGCAGCGCGCTCCCCGTTTCCGCGATTTGGCGCAGCGAGATCATGGCCTCGCCCACCAAAGCCACCGGCGGCACGCCCAGGTGTGAAGCCAGCGAGCGATTGGTCCTTACGATGTTCCAGGCGCGGTCATGCACCACGATGTAATCGCTGATCGCGTCGATGTCCTCGACCCACTGGCGCTTTGAGCGCTCCAGTTGCGAAAATCGCCGAAAGTTTTCCAGCGACAGCGCTGCGTGACTCGCCAGCGCTTCGAGCAATCTTTTCTCGCTCGTCGTCAAACTCCCGCCGCCGCGTGCCAGACACAAGGTTCCCAGCCGCTCCCCGTCGCTGGCCGTGATGGGCACAAACAGAATCGCGCCTGCCGAGGGGGCGCCGTTACCGGAAAACCAACCCGCTTGCTGCGCGCCCAATTCGCGCACCGCGACCCCGCGACGCTGTTCTCGCGCACCGGCAAAGAGCCATTCCTGCCGTCTGACCGCGTCGCGCGCGGTTCCGTTCGTGCCACCGGCGGCATACAACTCCGTCTCACGCCCGCGAAACACTGCGACGCCGCCCCACGACGCACCCAGCATGTGCGCCGATCGTTCCGCAAAATGTTTGAGAAAATCAGGTAAATGGCGGGATTGCGCCGCGTCCACCGCCAGAGCCATCAGCTCTTCGGCATGACCATTGGTCTTCGCCGCGCCAGCTGTCGTCTGGCGCACGCGCGCCGCACGCACCGGCGTCTTGGTCTTCACGCTGCGCATAGAGAGGGATCGGGGCCGGCGTCCATTGCTGGCAAGCCGCACACACCACGCACCCCTAACCTAGTCGTTCGTCTCATTGTGAGTCAATCGCCGCGCCGCCATCGGTTGTTTGATTGACTAATGCTCCTCCAGTCTCACTCCCGCCCGTCTCACGCTGAGAACCCTCCGCCGACTCGCCAGCCCGTGAGACACTCAAGGCCCGGCAACTTCCCTCGCGCAGCTCTCGGCTCTGTCTCTAACTCCCAGTCGGTTCTTTCAGTTAAGGCGATTCCCGCAACTCCGGACAAACCCCTCACCTCTTCTTGCGCAGTGGCAAGCCACGTGCCCTTCCCTCGTCGGGGCATTCCGTATTTCTCTCTGAAGGAGCGGTGCTAATGGGGATTGGCAAAAATCGCAAATTTACGCTTATCGTCGCGGCGGCCTGCACGCTGGCGGCAGCTTCGGCTTTCGCGCAGTCGTCCACGACCAGCGAAACCGGACGCAAAGTCAAGTCCAAGGTCGCGCCCGTGTATCCGGAACTCGCTCGCCGCATGAGCATCACCGGCAAAGTCAAAATCGAGGTGGTCATCACTCCTGACGGTCACGTCAAGAGCACCCGCGTCGTTGGCGGCCATCCCATTCTCGTCCAGGCCTGCCAGGACGCCGTGAAGGACTGGAAGTTCTTGCCCGCGACCGAAGAGACCACCCAGATCGTAGAGTTCGATTTTCACGAGCAGCAATAGTGCGCCAATTGAAAACCATCGACGCGCAACAGGCGCGGCATCTTCAAGGGGAGCAGCACGCTGTTCCCGCAGCTAGCCGGGGCCCACACGCTTCGCGGCAGCTTAGTGGAGGCATTTTGTAATGACAATTCGTAAACGGCTGTACCTGGGATTCGGTTTTATTCTCGGCATCCTCGTCCTGCTGCTCTTGGCCAACGTTGGCACCGGCCTCAAGCAGACCTCCGCACGCAAGCAGGCCACCATGGCCCTCGAGGGCGTGCGCACCATCGAAACCGTGCGCTACCAGATCATGCTCAATCGTCTGGACCTCAACAATTTCTTGCTGAGCGGCGATCCTCGCGACGAAGACAAGGTCAATAAGGGTCTCCAGACCATGTCCGACCTGGTCAAAGTCGGCCAATCCCAGGCCGGATCCGAAACTCTCCGCTCCGCGCTTCTGCAAGTCGAATCGACGGAAACCAGTTGGGCGGACAACTTTGCCAAGCCCCTCCTCGCCAAGCGCCACCAGGTCGATTCGGGCGACGCTACCGTCTCCGACCTTCAGATCTTCTACCTGCAAAAGGATCCCAGCTCCTGGCTGACAAAATCCTCGGTGATTCTCGACCAAACCAGCCAGCAAATCAGCAAGTCCTCGGAGGATGCCTCCGCGTCCGCCACGCAAGCCAGCAACATCAGCCTCTTTGTCACTATCGCCGGAACGCTCTTCGCGCTGGTGATCGGTTTCGTCTTCACTTTGCACACCGTTCAGTCCATCACCGAACCTTTGCAACACCTCATCACCGTGGCCCGGGAAATCGGCGACGCCGGTGACCTCGACCAAAACATCGACATCCATCGCACCGACGAACTCGGCGCCCTGGCCACCACCTTCAACAATATGGTCGCGTATCTCCGCGAAATGGCGGCCGTCTCGATGGCCGTCGCAGAAGGCGACCTCAGCGTCGAGGTTGTCCCGCGCTCGAAGCGCGATACCCTCGGCAACGCCTTCCTGCAGATGTCCCACGGTTTGCAGAGCCTGGTACGCACCACGCGCGATTCCGCCAGTCAGGTTTCCGCAGGCTCCAATCAAGTTGCCGGCGCCGCCGACGAGTCCGCCAAAGTCAGCGTGCAAGCCTCCTCCGCCATCGAAGAAGTCACCAGCACGATGCACGAAATGAGCGTCAACGTGCAGAACGTGGTCAAAAATACCCAGGTCCAGGCTTCCAGCGTCGCGGAAACCTCCGCTTCTATCGACCAGATGGTCACTTCCATCCAGCGCGTGGCGGATACCGCCAAGGTTCTCCTCGACATTGCCAACCGCTCCCGCGAAGAAGTCAGCACCGGCATCCAGACCATGGAGAAAACCACCGACGGCCTCAACCGCACCAATAAGGCCATCCAGTCCTCCGCGGAGATCATCAACATTCTCGGCCATCGCGCCGACGACATCGGCAAGATCATCGAAGTCATCGACGATCTCGCGGAACAGACCAATCTTCTCGCGCTCAACGCCGCCATTGAGGCCGCACGCGCCGGCGAGCACGGCCTGGGTTTCGCGGTGGTCGCCGACGAAGTCCGCAAACTAGCGGAAAAATCCACGCAATCCACCAAGGAAATCGCCGACCTTATCCAGAGCATTCAGCGCGAAGCGCGCCAGGCGGTTGAAAATATGGAACGCAGTACCCGCATCGTGGAGGAAGGTCTCACCCTCGGCAACGATCTCGGTACCGCGCTGCACAAAATTTCCAACGTGGTTACCGAGGTCTACAAGTTCTCCCAGGAAATCGGCGCCGCCACCAATGAGCAGTCCGTTGGTTCGTCGCAAATCGCCAAGGCCACCAGCCGTCTCACCGAAATCACTCAGGAAATTAATTCCGCCGTCGAAGAGCAAGCCAGCGGCGCGCAAGCTGTCGTCCGCGCCATGGACAAGATGCGCGAGCTGGTTCAGCAATCCGCTTCCAGTTCCACCGAACTTTCTGCCGCTGCCGAGCAGATGCTCAAGCTCTCCCGCAATCTACTCGACAGCATGGACAAGTTTGTCATTCAGCGTTCCGCTCCCGCACGCCACAAATTCTCCGGACACTCCGAAAAACGCTCCGGGGCTTCATCTTCGCGGGAACAGCATGAAGACTTCGCCGAAATGACCAACGCGTGAGTTCGAGGAAAACGGTGGAAAAAGAGATCCAAGTCGTCGGCTTTCGCATCGGTACGGAGACCTACGGCGTCCGCATCGGCGCTGTGCGCGAAATCGTGCGCGTTCCGGAAATCACCAGTGTTCCCAGCGCCCCGGACCTCATCGAGGGGGTCATCAACCTGCGTGGAAAGATTATCCCGGTCATGGATCTTCGCAAGCGTTTCGGCCAGGCGGAAATCGTGGCCGACAAAAAAAACCGTATCCTCGTCGTCGAGCTGGACAATAAGCTCCTCGGCCTGATCGTCAACGCCGCATCCGAAGTGCTCAAGATTCCTCCCGCCGACATCGAAGCCCCCAGCAGTGTCTTCGCCGAGGGCGAATCGAGTTACGTCATCGGGGTAGGAAAGCTCAAAGGCCGTCTCATCATTCTTCTGGACATCACCCGGTTGCTGCACCGCCCTGAATACAAACGCCTCGAGGAGGTTGCGGAGCCTGTCGCCGTTGCAAGGTGAAGCTGCTCACGAACGTCATGGCCACTCTTACCATTCCTCCTATTCAGCTCACCGAGCCCGAGCTGAAGCTTTTGCAAACCCTGGTCTACCAGGAATGCGGCATGTTCTTCGACGAACGCCGCTCGCATTTCCTCAAAGACCGTTTGCAGCGGCGTCTTAAAGTCTGCGGCCTCGATTCCTTTTATAGCTACTACCGTCTGCTGACCAGCCGCGAAGGCAAGAATGAACTCGCCCAGCTGCTTGAGAATCTTACCGTCAACGAAACCAGTTTCTTTCGTAATCGCCCACAGCTCGACCTTCTGCAGAAAACCGTTCTCGAAGACCTGCTGAAGAAAAAACAGGAACGGCGCGATTTCAACCTGCGCGTCTGGAGCGCGGGATGCTCCTCGGGCCAGGAACCGTATTCCGTCGCCATGCTCATTGCTGACGCTTTGGCTTACTACTATCTGCGCAACCCGCTGCCTTTTGACATGCCATCGCCCAAACCCATGGTGCCCCCGCCGTGGAAGCTCGAAATCGTGGCCTCTGATATCAGCTATGCCATTCTCCGTGTCGGGCAACAGGGTCTCTACACCGAGCAGCAGATGGAGCCAGTCGATTACACCACCCGCCTCCGCTACTTCGAAAAAGCCGGCGATAAATACGTTGTCAAGCCGCAACTCCGCGAACTCGTGCAGTTCGACTTTCACAATCTCAAGACCGAATTCCTCCCCCGCCGCAACGACATCATCCTCTGCCGCAACGTCATGATCTATTTCGACGAGGCCGAACAAAAGCGCCTCATCGACAAGTTCTGGAACTGCCTCAATCCCGGCGGCTATCTGTTCGTAGGTCACGCCGAAAGCCTGTTCGGTTTAACGCAGAAATTCCGCATGGTTCATGAGAACAACGGCACCGCTTACCAACGTGTCGAGGTGGGCGCTTGACCTATCTGCCCGAGGATCGCAACGCCGAGCTGCGCGCCTTCTTCTTTGAGACCGCTGCAGAGATTCTCCAGTCGCTCAATGAAGCCGGACTGGAGCTTGAAGCGCGTCCCGCCGACGAGGAAGTTCTTCGCCGCGTCCGCCGCGCGGTGCATACCCTCAAGGGAGACTCTGCGGCTTGCGGTTTTACCCTCATCAGCGAGTTTGCTCACGAGCTCGAAGATATTCTCACTCCCCAGGTCGCGCAGCTGCACGGCACGCGTCTGGCGGAAGTCGTTCTCGCCGGCGCCGACGCTTTCGACGCGGTTTTGCGCTCTTATCAGCATCAGACTCCGCCGCCGCCACTCGACAGCTTGCGCGCAATCATTCGCGATCTCGCCGGCACTCCGGCGTCGGCCGAGGTGGCTGTGCCACAAGCCTCGGACAGCTTTGCCACCTTCGCCTGGACCGAATACGAGCAGCTTATGATTGCAGAAGCGGTGCACTGCGGCGAACCGGTGTTTAACGTGGCCTTGCGCGTCGATCCGGCCAGCCCCATGCGCGCCGCCGCCTTTCAGCTGATCCGCAATGTCTTGCACTCTCTCGGCACGGTTATCGCCCTGCGTCCCGAAGACAACGTTGCGGCGGCTAATGTGGAAGTCGTTGAAGCGGCCATCGCTACACATCAGCCCGAAGACACCATTTCGTCGCGCTGCAAGATTCCCTCCATCGTTTCCGCGATTCACATTGCGCGCGCTTTGGCTGTGAACTCGCCCGAGCAGGAACTCTTGACCGATCTGCTCGAAGCCCAGCATCGCGCCGAATCCGCTGCGGCTGCCGAACCCGAAACCGCCGATTCCGTCGCTCCCTCAGGTGCCGCAAGTCCTGCCGTTGCTGCAGCCTCAGACAGCAGCTTGCGGGTCGACGCCGCGCGTATCGATTCCGTCATGAACCTCGTCGGCGAACTGATTATCGGGAAGTCCATGCTCAATCGCGCGCTTTCTGAGATTGACGCCCGGCATGCGCGCGATCCCGTGCGCGCCAAGCTTGCCGAAGCCGTGTCCTTTCAAACCCGGGTTCTCGACGAACTGCACAAGTGCGTGCTCAAAATCCGCATGGTTCCCGTCGAGCAGCTTTTCCGCCGCTTTCCGCGCGTGGTCCGCGATGTTGCTAAGCAGTGCGGCAAGGATGTGGCGCTCGAAATTTCGGGACAGAACACCGATCTCGACAAAAGCATTCTGGATGCTCTGGCTGAGCCGTTGATGCACCTGGTTCGCAACGCCGTGGATCACGGCATCGAATCCGCCGATGCCCGCGTTGCGGCCGGCAAGCCCGCTCGCGGCACCATCCATCTGAAGGCCTACCACCAGGGCACCCAGGTGGTAATCGAAGTTCGCGACGATGGCCAGGGCATCGACCTGACTCGCATCCGCTCCCGCGCCCTGCAAAGCGGTTTTCTTAAACCCGAAGAGGCCGAGCGCCTCACCGAATCAGAAGCCCTGAATCTCATTTTCGAATCCGGCTTCAGCACCGCCGCCGAAGTCACCGCCGTTTCCGGCCGCGGCGTCGGCATGGACGTCGTGCGCACTGTGCTCGACCGCCTCAAAGGCACCGTACATGTCTCCAGTCATCCCGGGCGTGGCACCGCCATCCAGTTGCGCGCGCCGCTCACTTTGGCCAGCATTCAGACCCTGCTCTTCCGCGTCGGCGGCCGTCTCTTCGCCATCCCGCTGTCCTCCGTCGTCGAAATCACCCGCACCCAGGAACGCGACATCAGCCGCGTCGACCAGCGCGAGGTGCTTCGCCTGCGCGAACAGATTCTTACCCTCGTCCGTCTCGATCATCTGACCAAGATTCATGCCGTGGACTCGCCGCTCGGGGAGAAAAAGAAAACTTTCGTGATCGTCATCGGCGCCGCGGAAAAACGCTTTGGTCTTGTGGTCGACAGCCTGGTTGGCGAAGAGGAACTGGTCATCAAAGCCCTTCCTACGGAAATTATTTCCAGCGACCTCGTCAGTGGGGCCTCCATTCTCGGTGACGGCACGGTGGTGCTCATCTTGAACGTGCCCGCGGTGCTTTCCCGCATTAGTCGTTCCAGTCCCTTGGGGGCCATCGCATGAGCGACCGAAACGAGCGAATTCGCGTTCTAGTCGTGGATGATTCCGCGCTGATGCGTAAGCTCATCCCCGCGATCCTGTCCCGCGATCCGGACATTGAGGTAGTGGGCACCGCGATGGACGGGTCTTTCGCGTTGAAAAAAATCGAAGAGCTGCGCCCCGACGTCGTGACCCTGGACCTTGAAATGCCCCGCATGGACGGCATGGAAACTCTGAGCATGATCATGCGCCGCGCGCCTATGCCCGTGGTCATTCTGAGCACGCCTCCCAAAGAAGGCGCCTCCTTTACCCTCAAAGCTCTGGCTCTCGGCGCCGTGGATTTTATTGCCAAGCCGCACAACGCCGCTTCCGGGAACCTCGATTCCATCGCGGAATCCTTAATCGAGAAAATCAAGATCGCCAAGCGTGCTTCGGGAAGCAAACTTCCGCCTGCCAACCTCCCGGAGCCGCGAACCAATGTACGCAAGGCCGTGCGCCCGGCCAGCCCCGCGCGCAAGATCATCGCTATCGGCATTTCCACCGGCGGGCCCAATGCCCTGGAATTTCTGCTTTCCCAGCTGCCCGCGGACTTCACTGCCGCGATCACCATCGTGCAGCACATGCCGGAAGGCTTTACGGAGATGTTTGCGCGCCGCCTCGACGATTGCTCTTCGCTCTTTGTGCAGGAGGCCCGCTCCGGCGATATGTTGCTCGCCGGCCGCGTCCTGCTGTGTCCCGGCAATCGCCACCTGACCGTCCGCCGCATGCCTCGCGGCGACATGGTGGTGCTCTCCGACGCTCCGCCCGTCAATGGCCATCGCCCTTCTGCCGATGTGCTGTTCCATTCCGTGGCCCAGGAATTTGGTTCGCAATCCATCGGCTTGCTTATGACTGGCATGGGTGAAGACGGCGCGGAAGGACTCGGCGCGATCAAAGCCTCCGGCGGGTTTACCGTGGCACAAAGCGAAGACACTTGTGTCGTCGCGGGCATGCCGCGGGCTGCCATTAGCAAAGGCTACGCGGCTAAGGTGATTGCGCTCGAC
>JBEKSZ010000054.1:0-28273 GCA_049516615.1 Candidatus Acidiferrum sp.
CTGAATATTGGAGCCAAATAAATTGTCGCCTGCAACCAGTGGAAGATTATCGCGGCCATTCAGTGTAATGGCTTGTTCCTCGCGGCTGTAAGCGATGCCGAATCCGCCGCGGATCACCAGCTTGTTTCGGAAGTCCTGATTCCATAATGGAAACGCCTTGGGGCTCCACGCAAAACCCAGTTGGGGCCCGAAGTTGGTCTTACTCGAATTGTAGAGATCGCCCCCGACGCGTACAGATGCTCCCGTAAGTATGTCGGCGCCTGTTCCCAATTGAGCCACATCAAGGTTGTTCTGTTTTGCGTATAGCGGCCCGAAATATTCGTAGCGCAAACCGAGGTTAATCGTGAGGTTTGGCTTGATTTTCCAGTCATCCTGTACGAAACCAGCCGGGGTGTTGGAGCGCGCGTAATGCCTATCTTGTGTGAATGCTCCGGTCAAGGGATTGAAGGCGCCGTTTTCCTGCACCGGCGCATCATTGAGCAAGTCAAACAGATTGTTGAAGAAATATTGCGGAATCGCTTGCCCGGTACCGGCGCTGACGTCGGTATTCTGATCTTTGGAGTATTCAAAGCCGAACCTGAGCGTCTGCCGCCCGAACACTTTGGTCACCACGTCGCGAAAAGTGTACTGCGTTTTGTAGAAAATGCCCGGCCCGTTGGCTCCGTAGATAAATGTGAAACCCCCGATGTTGCCAATGTTGTTGTTCAGGACGTCCTGTGGCAAGCCGAAGGGTTCCTGCGGGTTGGTGGCCAGTTCGTTGAAATACCACCGCGAGACGTTGCCGCGCGCTTCGTTAATGAGCGTCGGCGAAAAGGTATGTTCCCAAACCAGAGCGCCGCTCTCATTTTGCCGGTCTGAGTGATATAAATTCGCTGCGCGCGCATTGTTGTTAAACGACGTCTCGGAAGTGGGCACCCAATACAAACTGAAGGTGACGAGGTCCGTTTTCGTGGCCTGGAAATCAATGCGACCGTTGTATTGCGTGTTGGTATTTATGTCGGGATTTATGGTTTGCACGAACGCGATGTCGGGAATTCCGTCGAGTCCTCCGCCTACGCCGAATGGCGTGGCGGGATTAGCGAAGGTGGGATCTTGCGTTCCCAGTGGTCCCTTGATCGGCGAGCCGATATCCAGCCCCTGTGACCCATTCGGTCCGATGGGATTGCAATCGACGCCCGTGGTGAAACCGGCCTGCTCGCAGGTCTTGGGAATGATGGTGGTAAACGACGTGCCTTCTCCCGGAAACGAGAGGATTTTGCTGGCGATGCTGCCGGCTGGAGCGGCAGTCAGAAATTGTGGCGTCTCGGCCCACGTCTGATTCGTGCTTACCGAATTGTTGCGCAGCGTCTCGTAGGAGAAAAACGCGAACAGGCGATTTTTGATAATCGGTCCGCCAACACTGCCGCCATATTGGTTGAAGCGGTTGGTCACTTTCTGGGTGGGGCCCTCCTCAAAATCTCGCTGGAATGCGTCGAGTCCCGGGCGATCAATTTTGAGAAACAGGCTGCCGTGATACTCGTTGGTCCCGTTCTGCGATACGACCTGCACCTGCGCGGCGGCGCCTCGCCCATATTCAGCGTCGTAGGAGTTCGCCGTCACGCGCACTTCTTTGATCGATTCCTCGTTCGGCGTGATTACTGCCGCGCCGCCCCAATCCAGGCTGTTCACGGAGACGCCATCGACCTGGAAGTTGTTTCCCGTGTTGCGTTGGCCGTTGGCGTTGATCTGCACCTGATTTTCTGTGGCGAAAATGGATTTCGTCGCCTGCGGACCACCCGGTCCTTGGCTGCCAGGTGTATCGTTCGAGTCTCCGCCAGCATTATGCGCCGCATCACCAAAAACTCCGGGTGCTAGCCGCAAAAGTTGGAAGGGATCACGACCGAATGAAGGTAAATTCTGGATTTCCTTGCTGTCCAAGGTCCCGCTGATTTGCCCAGTTTCTGTGTCGATCGCCGGCGTCGAATCTCCGTTAACCACGACAGATTGGGTCGTATCGCCGACTTCCATCGTGACGTTGACCGACTGCGTCTCTTCCGCGGCCACCGCAAGCTCGTTGAGAACCTGTTTACGGAAGCCAGTCGCTTCGACCGTGATGGAATACTGGCTGGGTGGCAGGCTCAGGAAATTGTATACGCCACTGGCGTCGCTGGTTGTTACGGATACCTTGTTGGTCTCTTTGTTTGTGAGAGTTACGGTGGCGGCGCTGACGGCTGCGCCCTGTGGATCTAGAATAGTTCCCTGAATTCCGGCGCGATATTGTGCCCGGGCTCCGCCGACCACCAAAACCAGGCAGAGAACCGCAAAAAGTCCACGCAAGGCGAGCTTGCTGATATGCATTTTTCCCACTCCTCTTCCCCACAAATTTAGCCACGCCCTCGACCAGTAAATCGGTTAAGTATTGTTGTTTGGGAGTATAGCTATCGATATTTTGAGTGTCAACCAAACCCAATTCTGATGCTTGGATGCCCACGCCGCGAGCTCCGGGGGCGTGGTATCGTCAAGTTCGGCCGTCGCGCAAACGGTAGACGGGTTCCCAAGACGCCCGCTCGGCCGCAGAAATTACCGCAATTGCGGACCGCGAAGGAGGTGCCAGATGGCGCGCAGTTTGTCGAACAAGGGGCCCGGCGTTGCGCCCATCGGGAGAGGATTCATTCGCCGCGCAGGCCCGGCGATCGCGGTGGTGGTGGCGCTTAGCACGGGCATGGCAGCGCCGCGCGTGGCGTGGGCGGATTCGCGCTATTACCAGCACACCTTTTTTGACAATAGCTCCACCAGCATTTCCGGCGAAAACGATTTCTACAGCGCCGGTACGGCGTCGGCTCCGAGCGCGCTCGAGTTGGTCGATCGCAAGCTGCCCGTCGAAAACAAGATATTCCTGACCCCGCCGAACGCCTTGCGCCTCGCCTGGCAGTCCGTGCCGGGCGGCGGCTGGGACGCCGAGATTCGCGTCGTGGAGTTTCGCAATCGCCACATCCATTTCGACGGCGATACGCTGTACTTCTGGGTGTACTCGCGCGATGGCATCGCTTCCGAGGATCTTCCGCTCTTGCGTCTGGAAGATGTGGCTGGAAGTTTCTCCGCGCCGCTGAACTGGGCCGCGGGCAACGGGAGTGTTCCAGCCGGGCGCTGGTTCGAGGTCCAAGTTCCCTTGCAGCGATTCGTCACCGCTTCGATCCACGAATTTTCCGCCCACGAACTGAAGACCCTGGTGTTTTCCCAGGGCCGCCCGGACGGCGCCAGGCACACGCTGATCCTCGACGAAATCCGCATCGACTGGAGCCGGGCTTCGGTGACGAGATCCGAGCCAGAGCGGCATTTTGTGAGTAACGCGAACCTTGAAAACCATTCGCCGGGCAGTGCGCGGCCGAAGAACCTCGCCGCCAAGGGTTACGAACGGCACATCGATTTGCGCTGGGACGCTCCCAGCGCGGAGCGTGCCGTGGATACTGAGCGCTACATCATTTATCGCTCGGAAGACGCGAAGGATTTTCATCCCATTGCCATGCAGGTGCGGGGCGTTACGCGTTACACGGACTACCTCGGGGCGAACGGCAAAGCTTTCTATTACCGCGTGGTGGCATCGGATGTGCGGTATCGCGAATCGGCGCCGTCGAACGTGGCCAGCGCGGCGACACGCACGGCAGATAATCCTTTCACCGACGATGAATTGCTGAGCATGTTGCAGGAAGAGACGTTTCGTTATTACTGGGAAGGCGCGCATCCGGATTCGGGTACGTCGCTGGAAAATATTCCCGGCGATGATCGCATCGTGGCCACGGGCGCCAGCGGATTCGGAATCATGGCCCTGCTCGTTGGCGTCGACCGCGGATTCATCACGCGCGAGCAGGGAATCCTGCGCATGGTCAAGATTTTGGAGTTTCTCGAGCGGGCCCCGCGCTACCACGGAGCGTGGTCGCATTTTATGGATGGCCACGCGGCAAAGACTCTGCCCGTTTTCGACATGGTGGATGATGCCGGTGACTTGGTGGAGACGGCCTTCCTGATGGAAGGTTTGCTTGCGGCGCGCCGGTATTTTCGCGACGACCGGGCCGGCGGCGCGGAACTTTACTCGCGAATCACAAAACTGTGGGAAGGCGTCGAGTGGGACTGGTACAAGAAGTCGCCGCAGGGCGACGCACTGTACTGGCACTGGTCTCCGGATTTTTCCTGGCACATCAGCAATCGCCTGACGGGATTCAACGAAGCCATGATCGTCTACCTGCTGGCGATGGCCTCGCCGACGCATCCGGTTTCCCCGGACCTGTATTACACCGGCTGGGCGAATCAGCTGCATGCGGCGATCGGCTCGCGCGCAGACGACCCGCGCCCGGGCACGCGCTACACGAACGGGCGAGATTATTTTGGAGTCCGGTTGGATGTAGGCTGGGCGAATCTGCAGCCGCTCTTTTTTCAGCACTATTCGTTTCTGGGATTCGATCCGCACGCGGCGACGGACCGCTTCACCAATTACTTTGAGAATAATCGCAACACCGCGCGCATCAATCTGGCGTACTGCATCGCCAACCCGAAACATTTCAAAGGCTACGGCGCGGATTCCTGGGGACTGACGGCCAGCGACGGTCCCGACGGCTACAATCCCAGTGCGCCGAACGAAGACGACGATCACGGCATCATGACCCCAAGCGGGGCGCTGGCTTCCTTTCCATACACGCCCGAAGCTTCGATGGCGGCCCTAAAGCATTTTTACCGCGAGGACGGCGCGTGGCTTTGGGACATTTACGGCCCGCGTGATGCGTTCGACGCCACGGAGAATTGGGTGTCGCCGATTACCATGGGACTGAACCAGGCGCCGATCACGGTGATGATCGAGAATTACCGCACCGGGCTGGTATGGAAGATGTTCATGCAGAATCCGGAGATCGCGCCGATGCTGCAAAAGGCGGGATTGCAGATGCAGGGTGAAGCGAGCCGGTGAACTCCTGAGGCGTGTTTGTCTGGGCATCAAGACGATCTATATTTCTGAGGGAAAGCGACTAGGCACAGCAGGCCTGCAGATAGGCGGATGCGAAGGCGATGAGTTCGTCGCGCATGCTGACGAAGTGTTTTTCCGGGGAGCCAGATTCAAGGAGGCGGCGGCTGACGCCGGCCATGGCGCCTTGCAGAATGGAAGCGACCAGGTGCGGGTCTTTGCTGAGCGGTGGCTTGGCGGAGATGAGCATGGCCACCATGGCTTGACTTGAGCGAGTGGTGATTTGCTGCACGATTTTGGCGCCCTCCACGTCGGAACTGACCGAGTACAGGGCGACGCTGGTCCCTGGATCTTGCATTTTGGCGGCGAAGAAGGCGGTGATGAGTGCGGCGGCCATCTGCGGGACAGGGTGGCCGTGCTGCTCGCGGCAGACCCGCTCGGTGGCGTCGGCGACGGCGCTGAGATGGCGTTTTAGCGCGGCTTGCAGCAGCGCACCCTTGTTGGGAAAGTATTGATAAAGAGTGCCGACGCTGACCCCGGCGCGAGCGGCGACCCTCGTGGTGGTCAGCTGTTGTTTTCCGACACCCAGCAAAACCTGAATGGTGGCCCCGAGGATGGCGTTCACGGTCGCCGCCGAACGGGCTTGTACCGGCCATTTGCGGGGTTCCAGGACGATTTTTGGACGCTGCGGCAAATGCGAAGTCACAATCTGAAGGTTTCTTCATCTAAACACAAGTGCGGGCGATTTGTCAGCTGACGAAAGACAGTTCTTCAGAGGACTGAAGCCCAGCGGTCGCGAGGCAGGGAATGTTGGAGCTAAAGCTCCGCAGCCCGGAAGCGGGCGGCGACCCCCAGGCCCAAAAACACGAGGAGACACACATTGACGGAACAAACGGGATCGAAGCAAACGCACCAATCGGACCAAACGCAAGCGTCGAGCGCAACGTCAAAGACAATCTCGGGCGGCGGATTCACGCTTCCGGGGACGGCCATAACCGTGCGGCGCATGGGTTACGGCGCGATGCAACTTGCCGGACCACAAGTGTGGGGACGGCCGCGCGATGTGGACGAGGCCATTCGGGTGTTGCGGGCGGCGGTGGCGGCGGGCGTGAATCACATTGATACCAGTGACTATTACGGACCGCACGTAACCAATCAAATCATCAAGCGGGCCCTGCATCCTTACCCGACGGAGCTGGTGATTGTTACCAAAGTGGGCGCGCGGCGGGGCGAGGACAAATCCTGGAATCACGCTCGTTCGCGACAGGACGTAATCGACGCCGTACACGACAATTTGCGGAATCTCGGTTTGGAACGACTGGAGGTGGTGAATTTGCGGGTGGGAGGAATGATGGAGCCGGAGGCGGGATCGATTGAAGAACCGTTGACGGCACTGGCGCAACTGAAGGAGCGGGGGTTGGTGCGGCATATCGGCCTGAGTACGATCAACGCGCAGCAGTTGGCCGAGGGGCAGAAGATCACGGACATTGTTTGCGTGCAGAATTTTTACAATGTGGCCAATCGCAAGGATGATGCGTTTATCGGGAATTTGGCGAGGCAGGGCATCGCGTATGTGCCGTATTTTCCGCTGGGAGGGTTTACTCCGCTGCAGTCGTCGGAACTGGACCAAGCGGCCAAGGCGCTGCAGGCTACGCCCATGCAGGTGGCGTTGGCGTGGCTGCTGCATCGTTCACCGAACATTCTGTTGATACCCGGCACGTCCTCGCTCGGGCACCTTCGCGAGAATCTCGATGCCGCGGCGCTAGCACTTGCGCCGGAGATGATTGCCGAGCTGGATGCCATCGGCGGAGTTGCAAAAGCGGACGGGGAGGCTTCGTTGCGGCCCTCTTAACGCTCGGGGCTAGCGGGCGTCCTCGCCAAAGCGAAACGCGCCCGCTGCTGCGGCGCTGGCTAGGCGTTTTTAAGGTTCTCGGCTCGGGATTTGGCCGAGGCCGCTCGCGCAAAGGCCAAGGCTGCAGGGTAACCTAAATGTTAGAATTATATTGTGGTAATAGAGGACGTAAAGGATCCGGACCTTCTAAGGTGCGATACGGCGATCCATGTATTCCGCGCGAGATGACTCTGCATTACTTTATTTTGCGTGATCCCCGGAGCAAAACCGAAACGAGTCCTGATTGCCGACGACAGCCGCACGGTCCGGAACCTGGTTAAAACCTTCATTGAAGAGCGAACTGACTTGGAAGTTTGCGGCGAGGCCGACGATGGCCAACAGGCGGTAGAAAAGACCAGGGCGCTTGAACCGGATCTAGTGTTGCTGGACCTTTCGATGCCAAGGATGAACGGCGCAGAAGCCGCGTCACTCATAAAGAAATCGAACCCCAACGTTCGCATCATTTTATTCACGATGTACAGCGAGAACATCGGGCGGTCCTTGACCGCAGCCATTGGAGTTGAGGCCGTGCTCTCCAAGCCCGATGGAATCGCCGCGCTGGTCAGGACGATCGGGGAAGTGCTCGACGCGCCCCGGGCACCGCCCGAGAGCCAAGCGGTTTCCAGTGTCGCGGCTCCTTCCGCAGAATGGGAACTCGACACGATTTCGTTTGTTCACTTGCTCGGCAGGCCCAAGTCACAATGATTCCCCGTCCGGCATTGTGACTTAATCCCCGACTTCCTTCGCTTGCTTCTTTTCCAAAACGCGACGGAATCCACCAGCGGCCAAAGGGTCACAGGAAGGGCCGCCGACCGCCGCCTGGCCATTCCCGCACCTCCTTGCAAAGAACGCCGCATCCGCCGGAGTTCAACGAAGAATGATCTCGTACCTCGTCATTCCTGGCGCTGTGGGGAAAGAATGTGCTGGACTGCCTTGACTCGTTCTTGAAACCCGGGCCGCTTCGGCAGTTCCACCATGTCTGGAAAGGCAATCTTTCCGTCTGCGTTCTCGCCGACAATCTGCTCCCAGAAATTTCTGGGGAGCGTGTGCCTTGTCGCTATTCAGTATCACAGCCTGGCAGAAAAATGCCGTCCATTCAGGCGAGCTGAAGTCCATGCTGCCGGGCGCTAGGTGTTTTTTTGGAAGTTGGCTTTTTCCATGGCGCGGCGGATTTCGGGGTTGGTCATGAAGTGTTGCCAGACGAAACCGGTGCGGGCGTTCTCGGCCATCAGGATGGTGATGCCGGCGTCGATGCCGATGACGTCGGGGGAGGCCCAGTTAGTTAGAGGGTTGAAAGCGTCGACGAAGCCGTAGTTGGTCCAGGCGATTTGCGCGAACTTGCTGCGCATGGTTTCTAATACGCGCAAAGTTTCCTGGGGAAGGAAAGGGAGTGAGCCGGCGGGTGCGGCGGGAACGACCGTGCCGTCGGGGTGGCCGATCAGTGGCGGGCCTCCCCAGCCGGTATAGCCTTTTTGCGAGTCGCTGGCGGTAATGCCCCAGAGCTCTTCGGTGTAGTCGGGCAAGGAGTTGGACATTTCAAGACACCAGAGTTTATGGACTTCGGTGGCGATGGCGGAGTTGGTGAAGTAGTCGGCATATTTGTCGTGGCGGCCGCGGAAGTCGAACCAGGCGTGGGAAAACTGGTGCACGAACAGCGGAGCGTACGAGCCGATGTAGCGGATACCATTGAACTCGAAGTGCGGGCGGGCCCAGGCGTCCCAGGCGGAGGCGGGAAGAGGTTTGCTGTTGGCGCCGATGGCCAACAGATAAAGCATCATCAGCTCGCTGTAATGGGCCCAGCGGGCTTTGATGTAACCATTTTCAGGAGTCCAGCCCATCGACAGGGTTTGCTCGTCGGACGCGGCACCGTGCAGGAAGAAGGACCAGTCCATGCGGTCGTAAAGGGCGGTGGCGAGCCGAGTCACTTCGTCGTTGGCGAAATAGGCGCGGGCGGTCAGTGCGCCACAAACGAAGATGGCCGTGTCGATGGTGGAAACTTCGGACTTGAAGATGCGTTCGCCGGTATCCATGCGGAGAAAATGGTAGAAGAAACCGTGTTCGTGGGGGAGCTTGTCGAGGGCGAAACGCAGGGTGGCCTGCACGCGTTCAAGGACCGCGCTCTTGGGTTGCCAGCCGCGTTCCGCGGCGATACACAGGGCCGTCAGGCCGAAGCCGGTGGCGGCGATGCTGGCGACGTTGCGGGCGTCTTGCTGGCGGGCGAGGCTGCGGTCTTTAATGAGGCCGACGCCAGGATCGACGGAATCCCAGAAAAATTGAAACGTGGTGCTTTCAATCTCTTCAAGGAAGCCGTCTTCCTTGGGGGTGAAGCGGTAATGGGTTGTGGCGCTGGCGCTAGACGGCTCAGGAGGGGTGGGGGGAAGCGGCGGAAGTTGCGGCGGTCCGTATCTCTGGTAGGCAGGATTTTTGGGGGCGTTTTGCGGTAAAGTGTTGCCCAGCAGGGCGGTGGCGGAGCTTGGGAGGGCCATGGCGGCGCCCGAGAAGAGAGCTTTACGGAGCCAATCGCGACGCGAAATGGACCCGGGGCAAGGCAAAATGTTCTTTAATAAATCGATTTTCTTCAGCGTCATCGGCCGGGGGCGAAGCGACCTACTCTAGGAGTTTAGGCATTGGACGGGGCAAAGGGCAAGGAGTTTGCGCGAATGGTAGAGCAGGCGGTGACCAGAGTGGCAATTTCAAGGCGCATTGGCCCCCGGGCGCATTCCTTGTTCGCGATGCGAAGAAATTTGTCCCGCTCGTGCATCAGAACGAGTACGGTTTTGGCCCCTGCCTTCGCGGGGGTATGCGGGTTAGGATTTGTTGGAGTGACAGGGTTTAACACCGAAATGGTTGAGGTGCTGGGCTGGGATTTGTTGATGCGGCGGCCTGCGCGGCGCGAAGCCTGGGTGTTCAACTTTTTCAGTCTGGAAGTGTTTGCATGAGCGAGGCGGAGTCCGGCGCTGCAGGACAGGTGTCTTCCATGGCGACGCAGCAAAACCAGATCGTGAGCGGTGACGCGATCGCGGAACGGCGGGGGTGGGAGCGCGTCACGCCGGAGCTGCTCACGTACGTAACCTTGAGCGAAGACAATGGGCAGAGTGCATCTCCCGACAACGGCGGAATGGTGCTCGATGTCAGCCAGGGCGGATTGGCAATCGCTACAGCGCTGGCGATTTCCGATGGATTGCGGTTGATCATCAGCATTCCCGCGGACCCCACCCATCCTCCCATTGAAGTGTTTGGGAGAGTGGTGTGGAGGGCGCAGTCGAAACGGCGCTTCGGGGTGCGGCTCGAGGAAATCTCGGCCAAGGACCGGGAACTCTTGCGGAGATGGATACTCGCGATAGCGGGGCCTGGCTCGAAAGCGACGAAGGGTCTGGCGCCGGCGATTGCGCCGGCGACGGAAATTGCGATTGGTTCAGGCGTTCCAGCACTTCCGCTCGACGCCGCTGCTGGTGGCCTCACGGCGTCGGTCGCTCGCGCGGCGACACCCGGGGAAGTCCGACCGTCCCCGGCGCAGCGGCCGCAACTGCGGCCCGAGCTGGTGCGCAAGTTGCCGGGGGCTGCGGAGAAATCGGCAGATGTGTCTCTTCGGCCGTCATCTGCCCCACGGTCGTCGCCGTCGCCAGTGCCAACTGGGATTGCGGCGAGTGCCCCCGCGCCCGTCGCGCCGTCTGTGGCGCAGGGCCGTGGGCTCGGCGAGAATCGATCGTTGGTGGTCGGCGCGGCGCTGGTGTCCGTGGTCGTGGTGAGCTTCGTGCTGGGAATTGTGCTGGGCAAGAACGTTTTGACGCAGCGGGCGATTCGTCGCGCGACGGCGAACGGAGAGTCGCAAGCGACGCGCAATCAAAACCAGAAAGTTCCACAAACGGTTGCCGCCGCCGCTGGGCCGGCCAAGTCAAAAGCCGTGGCGAATCCCGGGGCGGGCGGGTCTGCGAGCTATGTGGCGCCCTCACAGTCGCCGTCTGGAAATGTTGCCGCTGCTGCGGCGGGCAACCTGTTGAAGCCGAGTGTTGATACGCGGGCGAGCACGGTCGCGAGCGGGAGTTCCCGAGAGCCTGCTCTGGCGACCCGCGAGGCTTCCGGCACCGCCGCAGTACCGGCTGGCAGGGAAGTGCTGGTTACGCCGAATGAAGGGGAGTCGCCCCTGCGGATTGAATTCGCCGAAGAGGTCAGTGCGCAATCGTCGTCTATGGAGATTCGCTCCCGGAGATTCGCGCTGGTTCCGGGAGTGCCATCGAGCTCTCATGGCAAGGTGAAGAAACAGCGGCTGGTCCTCGGGTCCATGATTTCGCGAGTGACGCCGCAGGCGTCCTCGTCGGCGATCGCGGCCGGCGGCCCTGACAGTGGCGAGCAGGTGGTAAGCGTGCGGGCGACGATCGCGGGCGATGGGCATGTGGCGTACGTCGACCCGCTGAGCGGCCCAATCACGCTAATCCCCGGTGTAATGAGTGCGGTACGAGAATGGCGTTATGAACCGAGCACGCTCGACGGCGAGCCATTTGAGACCGGTGTAGACCTCACAATCACGTTTCGCCGCGCCCGCTAATTGGGCGTTCCCACCTTAGAAAGCAGCATTCAAAAGTTATATACAGGGAATGCGAAGTTCGCAAAGTATTGGATTTCTCGCCGGCCGATGTGTGCAAAACATTTTCCTACAGGCTTTTTCAGGAGAGTCTACGGTCAATAAAATCATAGACTTACCGGGATTCTAGGATGGTACCGTAAATGCATCATAGCCGGTACAGAAGGGTTGTGGTTCCGCCTCGGAGGTCCGAGAAATTACGCTGGTTTCGCGCCCGCGCGATGGCTAATTGACCGGAGTGCCTTGGCCCACGCGACGACTTGGCGCCCAGCAAGGTCGTGGTTGAAACGAGGAAGCACACCCGAAGATTCGGATCACAGGCATGCCCCGTGCCGAAGATGCCTTAAGGTTGCGAGTCCGGTCCGGATTCGCGCCGTAGTCGAAGAAATAAAGGAGGCCAGCGTGAGAAACCTGGCATTTGCAGTAGGATTGCTTTTGGCCCTATGTTTAGCGGCGGGTCCGGCAGTTTTGGCGGATTCGACGACGTTGAACGCGGTTCAGATCTCGATCACGGGACCTGGCGGATCGGCGGGGAACATCGTCAACGATTTGGACTCCCCGTCCGGCTCTGGTAGTGGATACAGCTACAGCTCAACCGGATTTGACAGCGGCGGCGGGTTCGGCAGCAGCACCTACGGAAGTTACACGGTCACGCTCACCGCGAGCGCGACCGGGACGTATTACGTCGGAGGCTTCTTTGACCCCGAGCTGGCTGTAGATTTCTACAATGAATACGCGGCCGTAAACGGATCCGCTTCATCGGGTCAGTCCTGGCAGGTCGGCGATCCAAATACTTCTGGCCTGAACCCTTTCGGCGCGAATAACACGCTCAACAACGCGCTCACAAACAACAACGAGATACCGGGCACGGGGGACAATTCATTGCTGACTTGCACGGTGAACTGCAACGGTGACGTAGCACTGGCCATGGGTTTTAGCGAGTCGCTTACTGCCGGGGAAGTCGAAACGGTCACCTTCAGTATCTCTAGCGCCCCGCCCACCAGCGGTTTCTACATCGAGCAAATCCACCCGGTCGACGGCCAGCAGGGCAACACTGTACCGATTGACGCTTACTTTTCCGGAACCGAATCGGCGGTGGTATGCCCGCCGGGATCCACAAATCCCGCCTGCGCGCCGCCTCCTCCCCCGCCGCCACCAGGTGTGCCTGAACCCAGCTCCTTGTTGCTCCTCGGAACTTCCTTGTGCGGACTTTGGGGTTTTCGTAAGAAGTTCTCGAACTAACGATCGAAGTGAAGCAGCAAGAGGGGGGTGGTGGTGCACCCCCTTCGCACGAAATTAGAGAATGGCAAGACCGCTCCCACAGATCGTGGCGAGCACTGGAGGGGGAGAATGAAGTCGATAATCAGTATGAGAGTGATTTGTATGCTGGCCGCGTCGGCAATGTTCCTCGCACTGCCGCACCCGTCGCTGGCGGCGTCGCCGACAGTCCTTGTAGTTTCCGTAGATCCGCTGAACCCGACGTTCCCGCACACCACTTATCCAACGAGTGGGACTACGGAATCGAATATCGTACTCGGCGCGACGGTGCCTAGCGCGGTGGGCTCGACTGATTCCTACTCCGTGACCTGGGTTTTCGGCGATGGCAGCCCGAACACGACGTTCGCGCTGACGAACCCCTACGACATTTCGACGACGCACCAGTATCCCGCGTCGGCGACTGCGGGCACAGCCTGGCAGGCCAAGGTCACGGTCACGGACACAACGACCAGCACAAGTGGCAGCGCGACCTACTATGTAACGCAAGAACTGGACAACCTGAACTCCCGCGTCAACGTAGCCATCGACTGGGGGCTGTGGTACATGCACCAGACGATGTGGCGCAACAGCACGACGGCCTACGGCGGCACAATCAACTGGGGCGGATGGGACACCCAGACGTACGCCTGCCCGACGGTCAACGGCTCCGCGTTTGACTGCATCTATTACGGGTCGATCAATGCTGAAAACGTACAAGCATTTGAAGTAAGCGGTCATCTGGCCAACGGGCCGGCTTCCGATCCGTTCACGGATGACGTGGCTCGCGGCTTGGCGCGCATGACGGCGTTCCTGAGCTCGGAGGTGGTCGCTCCGGTTAACTATCTATATAACCCAGCTACGGTAAACTACACTTGCAAAGACGGAAGCGTGCCGCAAACGTCGGACCCAACGTGCACTTCACACGGCGGACAGCTCTTCTACAACGCGAGTGCAACCTCTTGCACCGCTCCTCCTTGCTCCATTACCTACGATGGCAACGGCAACAGCAAAATGATTCAAAGCAACGATGGTTCTGGCGAAACTACCTATACGACGTCACCATTCCTCGATGCTTTGATCGCCAGCGGGACGCCCGCTGCGACGGCGTCAACCGGTCCCTCGGGAGTAATCGGCGCGACCTACAAGAACATCGTGCAGGATATCCTCGACTTCTATGGATATTCGCAATACTACGACGATCAAGATTTAGGAGACCCCTCCTATCCGAGCTACTACCGCGGCGGCGGTTTCAGCGCTTCCGGCGGAGCTTGGTTATACGGACCGCAGCAAGGCGACGACAATTCCACGTCGCAGTGGGCGGCCATCGGTTACATTTCCGGAGCGCGCGGATTCGGAATCAACATTCCGAAGAGCATAACGGATTTTAATAACGTTTGGATCACCAACAGTCAAGACAGTTCGACGGTATTAACTCCGGCTCCCACAGGCGCCGATCCCTACGCGTTAGGCGACGACTTGGGTGCTTTCGGGTATCGCGGCTCGTTGTACTACTCGAACGCTTGGGGATCGTTTGCAGTTACGCCTTCCGGGTTGGTACAGATGGCCATGGACGGCATCGGCCGGACCACGAATACGTCGTTCGGCGACGGCAGCACTGCAGCCGACCAGCGTTGGAACAATGCGGAGACGTATTACGCGGATAACTTCTGCAACAACGACTCCGCCGGTCCAATCAATGCTCCCAGGGACTACACCTACGGTATGTACTCGTTTACCAAATCGATGCTGTTGCACGATCCAGCAGGATCACTGACGCCGATCCAATTCCTGAGAACGCAAACGCCTGGCGTTTTTCCCGGGAACGCGACGACAACGCCGCCGGCTGCGGTGAACACTATCGACTGGTATGCGGCGGTATCCGCGGCCAACGGCGGGTCCGATCCTTGCGACGGTATTGCGCAAACCCTGATTAACCACCAGCAAAGTCCGGTTAGCGGATCATATGACGGGCACTGGTACGGGAACGATTATGACGGATCGCAGTTCCCCTACGAAACAGCGTGGGCGATTATCATGCTGCGCAAGACCGTTTTCGTCACTTGCATTAATAACTTGACCGGCGAAGGGACGCCCAAGCGTCTGCAGGCAGCTCGGATCGACTTGGCTTGGTCGGGTCAGACGAACGCAACCTCCTACAACGTGCTGCGCAGCACCACAAATGGCGGCCCGTATACGCAGATTGGGACGAGCACCGTCACCTCCTATTCAGACCGAACCGGTCTGGCGAATGGCGATACCTACTACTACGTGGTCCAACCGGTGAATGGCACGAACGAGATCTGCCAGTCGAACCAGGCCGCGATCACCGTTCCCGCGCAGTAAGCCGTCGGTTTAGTGCTCGGGGATAACCGAATCTAGGGCCCGCGGATCGACGAAAGTCGGAACCCGAGGGCCCTTTTTCCTTGCCTTGCTCACTTACGTTTATGGATTCACGGTACTGTTAAGCGAGCCAGGGCATGCTGGAATAACCACTTTGTCCGCGGGCTCTTGGAGGCCAAGTTGGGAAAACGCCTGTCATTCTCCTCTATATCGCTGCTGGTATTCATTTCCTTTTCGGTATCCGCGCTGCGGGGGCAAACGCCGCCTCCCCGCAAGGAACCGCTTTTTGTATACTTGAACGCGCGCATCACAGATCATGTGAATATCGAAATGAGCGAAGACCGGCTGCGCCGGTTGTTGCCGGAAATCGAAAAGTACCGCAAAGCACATCCCGAGGCGCATGTATCGGCGGTGGTGTTCTTCTCGGGAGCATCCAGCGATGCCCTGGCCCAACGCAACAGCCAGACGCACCTGGTCGATACGGTGAAGGACTACATTCAGCGCGGGGTGATCGAAGCTGGTTACGACGGCGGGGATGAGCCGACGTATGCGACGCGGCCCATGGTGGACTTCCAGAACGCGAAAAGCGTGGAAGATCGCTGGCTGGTGCGCCAGCGCGCCGCTGAGGCAATGCTTACCGAAGGACACGATCCATTGACGGGAGCTGCGCAGCCTGGCAAGTCCGGCGGCCTGAAGAGGATGCAAGAAGTGTTCGGAGAGGCTGCGTGCATCACGGGAATTGCGCCAGCGGTAAACTTGCTCCCGGCGCCCAAGACCGGAGCCGGCTCTGTTCCAGCCAAGGTGCCTCCCGCAAAGCCCGTGGTCCCCACCTTGGTGCCGGAGTTGGGCGGCGACTCGGAGACGGTAGAAGTCATCCGGCGCTACAATTCTGGCGCGGTGATGATTGGGCTTCCCGAAGACAATCCGGCCGGCCTGCCCGGATATGGCGGGGCGCTGCGAGGCTTCGGCGCGATCGTCAGCCCGATCCCGGAGTCCGCTCCGGAGATCTACTGGCAAGACAACGTTCTGCGGACTTCCGAGGTGAGCGACCCATCCGAAGAGGCCGAAGAGCGCGAGACGGGCTATACCGGCTTGCAAGGAATCAAAGAGGAGTTCAACGATCTGGACCGCTCGAAGATGCACGTGGTGCATGTGGATGTAGCGGATGAACGTTACTATCTGAAGCGCGATCTGGCCAAAGATGAGAAGTATCCGCTCAAGTACGCCTACGAGCATCCAGACCGTCCGAAACTTCCGGCCGAGGCGCTGTTGAGTAAGGCGGAGGTGGATGCCTACTACGGGAAAGAAGAGGCGGCGCTGGACTGGATGACAAAGGATTTTTTCTCCGCGAATCCCGGAAGTCACGTGGTATCCAACGCTGAGCTGAAGAAAATGACGGAACCGAGTACCGGGTACACGATCCCGGTCGAAGCCCTGCGCGCTGAATTAAAGGAGGTCGTCGAGAAATGGGACGGCAACACCTATCCGCCGCCGTATGTGCACGTCGCCGGGCACTACCTGTCGCTGGCGGACCTGTTCCAGGTGTTGACGGATGCTTTAGCCGTAGAGGATCGCAGCGGTAGGCTCCCTGGAGAGGTGCAGGTGGTTCCGGTGTTCGGACCCAACTATACAATTACCGGGCATGGGCCGAACGCCGGGGAAGTTACCGCGGCGGCCGTGGCGCATTTCTGCGCGGGGCTCTCCGAGCGCCTGCATGATACGAGTGCGGCGTCGACACCGAAGAACATCATCCCCAATGAAGTGAGCCTGGACGGCAATAGCATGAACTCCGCCCAGTTCCTGCGGCTGATGGCTAAAGTGTTGGTGGTGCCCGAGGCCAAACTGGCGGTAAAGATGACGTATATGTTTCCTGGACAGGCAGAATTCATGCCCAAGACGCGCCGGATGGACGAGATGGGCGCGATGTGGACGGTGAAGCCAGCGCCGTTTTTACCTTCGTCCGTGGCGGCGAAGTGATCCGGGAGCGAACGGCCTCGCGCTGGGCACTCGGGTTTTTCGCGCCCTGCGACATTTCGCGGCCTGGCCGGGATGGACTCGGATTGCGCAAAGAGTAGAAGGCGTTGGAAGAGAAGCGGCAACGTGTTTCCCAGGATTCCCCAAGGGTCTAATCGCGTCCTTACAAGACCTTTCCTTTCAATTAGTTCCGACTTAATGCTTGGCCCCGCGATTGCAGCGTTACCCGATAATGATTGGTGTGGCCGTACTGACGTTTCGATAGGCAATGTAGACACGCGGCGTCCGTCTCCCCCGAGGGAGCGGAATATGGTCGAGAACAAACGAGCTCCGAGCGAGCCGCTAAATCGTAGTTTCCGTAAGAAAGGCTTTTGGAGATGTCTTTTCCCAGTTGCCAACCGAAGATACCGGAGCGCGGCCCATTCCAAGACTTTCCTGGGTTGCGATTTTTGGTGCTAATTATCGCCGCACTTTTGGGCCTTGCCGGTCCTCCGGTGCGGGCGCAAGTGACGTCCAGCTCGATTCTCGGGTATGTGTTTGATCCGAGCGGAGCGGCCATCCCGAACGCCGAGGTCACCGTGTATGACGCGCGGCATGCCCTGACGCGTCATGTCACCACGGATGCTTCCGGAGCGTTTATCGTGCTGGCCTTGCCCCCGGCAACCTACGCAGTAACGGCCGCGGCGCCCAGCTTTGCGGAAGTTACGCAACGGGACATCCAACTCGAAGTGAATACGCAATTGCGGACGGATTTTCACCTGGTGTTGGCCAGCGTGAAGAAAACCGTCGAGGTCGAAGCCGCCACCAATCCCCTGCAAACAGAATCGGCGGACCTCGGAGCGGTGATCGACCAGAGAGAAATCGAGGATTTGCCGCTCAACCGGCGGGACTTTCTGTTTTTGGCGCTGCTTGCGCCTGGCGTTTTTCCCCCGGTGCAGGGTTCGGAACTATCGACGCGCGGAGCTTTTTCCATGCACACCGGCGGAGGCCGGGAAGAGTTCAATGACTTTCTCCTCGACGGCGTGGATAACAACGATCCGTACGTGAATCGCTACGGCGTCGAGCCGCCCGTCGACAGCATTCAGGAATTCAAGGTGGCTACGAACGACTATAGCGCCGAGTATGGGCGTAGCGCCGCGGGGCAGGTGAACGTCATCACCCGCCAGGGTTCGGACGCCTTTCACGGTTCGCTGTACGACTATTTCCGGAATGGCGACTTGGACGCGCGCAACTTCTTTGACGCGACCGGCGCGCTGCCCCTGCACCGTAATCAGTTTGGATTTAGTTTTGGGGGGCCGATCGTCAAGCAGAATACGTTTTTCTTCGCGTCCACGGATTTTTATCGCAACCGGGAAGGAGAGAGCGAGATTACCGAGGTGCCGACCCTCGCGCAGCGCGCTGGCGACGGCATCGTGCCCACGGGACAGATTCCGGCGTTGGTCACCGATGTGCTGAATTTGTATCCGCTACCCAATTATGGCGGTGCCAACGGCAACTACTTCGGCAGCCCGGTCGGGTGGGAGAACACTGAACAGGGCAGTTACCGCGTCGACCACCGTTTGTCCGAGACGGATCTGCTGACGTTCAGGTATAGCTTTGCGGACGTGGATTTGTTTGAGCCGTACCTTGAGGGTTCCTCCGTCGCAGTTCCCGGATATGGCGACTACCTAAAAGACCACATTCAGAACTTTTCCGGGCAGTATCAGAAGGTGCTGAATGCGCGGGCCACCAACTCCCTGCGTATCAGCTACGGGCGATTTTCGCGTGATCTACTGCCACAGAATTACAACCTGGATGTCGCTTCGCTCTGGGGGGTGAACTGGCTGAATGTTCCGAGCCAGGCGCAAGGCTATCCAAGCATCAACGTCGGAGGGTTTTCTTCGGTGGGCGATTCCGCTACGCTGCCGATTCTCCGCCACACCAACACTTACGAGCTCGGTGACAGCCTGACCCTCGATCGCGGCGCGCACGTCTTCAAAATTGGTGTAGACATTCGCAAAGTGCAGCTAAACGGCATCCTGGACCTTTTCGACCGTGGCTCGATCAGCTTTACCGGAGAATTCAGCAGCGGCAGCGGCATCGATGACCTCTTAAAGGATGACCCGACGTATGCGCTGCAATCGCAAGCCAACAATCCCATTCATATGCGCACACAGGCGTATGACGGGTACGTCGAAGATGATTGGCGCCTTTTGCGCAATGTGACGCTGAACCTCGGTTTGCGTTACGAATACAACACGCCCACGGTCGACCCGCAGAACGGCATGTCCGACTTGAATTTGCAGACCGGGCAAGTGGTTCCCGTAGGCACCGATGGCATCACGCGCTCGGGCATCTATCCTGACTACAACAACTTTGCGCCGCGCGTCGGCGTAGCCTGGAGCCCGGCGCAGACTTGGGTGATTCGCGCCGGCTACGGAATTTTTTACGATTCTGGCATGTTCGTGGTGCCCTCGTCCTTGTATTTCAATCCTCCAGAGTTCAACCTGCCACTGTATTTCCAAAATGCGTTCGTTCCCATCTCGCTTGAGAATCCCTTCCCCTCGGCTGCGGGGTTTACTCCGCCGCCGACACTTTCCGTGCTCAATCCGGATATGGTGACGCCGTACATCGAGCAGTGGAACCTGACCGTCGAGCACAGTTTTGACAAGTGGGGAACGCTGACGTTGGCCTACGCCGGTTCTAAGGGCACCAAGCTCATTCGTTCCTACGACCTAAACCAGCCGACCCTGGATCCCACGGCCATCCCCGGCGACCTCGATCAATCTCGCCGTCCGTACCCCGCCTATGGCACGATCTTCGACGTAGAAAGCGGCGCGAACTCCAGCTTTAACTCTCTGCAGGCCAGCTATATCAAGCGCATGAGTTCGCATTTCTCGCTGCGCCTGGCTTACACCTATTCGCACTCCATCGACGATCAGTCCGCGTTTCTCGGCATTGGCGTGGATCCCAATTTCCCGCAGGACAGTCACGACTTGGCTGCGGAACGCGCCGATTCCAGCTTTGACATGCGGCACCGCTTTGTTGGGGCATACGTCATCGACCTGCCCCAGGGAAATCTGTGGACCCGCAACACGGAGATTCGCGGAATCACCACCATCCAATCGGGCCAACCTTTTACGCCTGAATTGAACTTTGACAACAGCAATACCGGCGATGCCGGCACGGCGAATGAAGCTGGAACGGATCGCCCTAACGTGGTGGGCAGCTGGACCACCGGCTCTTGCCCCAATCCGGGCGGTGGAGCGCCGTTCCCGGTGGGCACGGTCAACTGCTGGTTCAATACTTCGGCGTTCGTCGTCGGAGCGCCAAACACCTACGGCAATGCTGGGCGCAACATCATTCGCGGGCCGGGTTTCGCTTCGTTCGACCTTTCCGCGTTGCGCAACTTCAGCCTGACGGAACGTCTCAAGATGTCCTTTGAAGCCCAAGCTTTCAATTTGTTCAATCGTCCCAATTTCATGCAGCCGGATAATGTCCTGGAAGATAGCACCTTCGGGAAGATCGGGTCGGCGATGGCTCCCCGGCAGATCCAGCTGGCATTGCGGTTCAGCTTTTAAAGGCCCAGGGGTGTACACGTTATGCGTAGAGCGCTCTGTATCGCGGTCATGGTTCTAGCTGCTGCTGGTTCCCTTTGGGCTGGCGTCGGAGCAAGCATTTCCGGCACGGTCCTCGACGCACAGGGCGCGGCGGTCGGCAACGCCACGGTAACGCTGCTCAACCCCTCTACCAACGTGCGCCAGACTATCGTCAGCGATGACCGGGGAATTTATTCGTTTCGCGGGCTGGGCGTAGGAACCTACGAATTGCAAGTGCTGGCGAGCGGATTTAAGCCCTATCGCCGTACCGCGATCACGGTGGATGCCAATGATGCGCTGATTGTGGACGTGGCATTGGTGGTCGGACAGCAGTCGGAGACCGTCACCGTCAAGCAGACCCCCGTGACCGTCGATACCGCCAGCACGCAGCTCGGCGAGGTCATTACCGGCACCACGGTCGATGCCGTGCCCCTCAACGGTCGCAGCTTTACGGATCTTCTGGCCTTGCAGCCCGGCGTCGCGCCGCAAACCACCATCACCGGCTCTTCGGTGCAGGCCGCGGGCGCCAGCACGATCAACCCCTCGGGATATCTAAATCCGGGCACTATTTCCATCAACGGTCAGCGCGAATATGCCAACGGCTTCAGCGTGAACGATGCCGACGTGGTAGAACGCTTCACCATGGGCGCCGCGGTCATCCCCAATCTCGATTCCATCTCCGAATTTCGCGTCTTGACCGGCAATTTTAATGCCGAATATGGCAATTACAGCGGCGGCCGCATCAACGTGGTCACCAAATCCGGCGCCAACCAGTTTCACGGCAGCGCGTTTGAATTTCTGCGCAACACCGATTTCGACGCCAAAAACTTTTTCTCCTCTTCCCGCGGTGCGTTCCAGCAGAATCAATACGGCGGAACCTTTGGCGGGCCGGTCGTTAAGAATAAAATTTTCTTTTACGTCGATTATCAGGGCACCAGTCTCAAGCAAGGCGTCGACACCGGAGACATCGCCGTGCCCACGGCTGCCGATCGCAGCGGCAACCTGAGCGATTTGGCAAGTTCGTTCGTAGCTACGGACGCGCAGGGCAACACCGTGCCGACCACCGTCAGTGGCCCGTACTTCGCGAACCTTCTCACGCAGCGGTTGGGGTACACGGTAACCCAGGGGGAACCTTATTATGTCCCCGGATGCACCTCCCCGGCCCAGTGTGTGCTGCCCAATGCCACCATTCCCACGTCCGCCTGGTCCGTGCCGGCGCAAAAGCTGCTGCAATATATCCCCGAGCCCAACGTGGCGGACAACACCTTTGAAACCTCCAGCGAGGATCTGCTGCTGCACGATAAGAAGGGTTCGATCCGTCTGGACGGCAATTCGCGCTTCGGCATGCTCTCGAGCTACTACTTTATCGACGACTACGCGCTCAATAATCCCTATCCCACGCAACAGGGTGGAGCCAACGTCCCGGGTTTCAACGCCATGAACATCGGGCGCTCGCAGTTGCTGACCCTCGGAGATACCAAGACCATTGACTCGCGAAGCGTCAACGAAGTGCACTTTTCCTTCGTGCGCGACGTCAATATTCTCGGTGCTCCTGTCGGTGGAGTCGGCCCCTCACTGGCGGATCAGGGATTCGTGAATCCCAGTGGCGGCCAAAGCATTGTCGCCAATCGCCCGGCCTATGAAGGCATCGAGAACACGATTTTCAACAGCTATACGATCGGCATCGATATTACGGGCTTAAACCAGTACGACAATACCTGGGAGTTCCGCGACAACTATTCCCGCGTTATCGGCGCACACACCGTGAAGCTTGGCGGCGAATTCCTCTACAGCCAGGTCAACGCCTACCCTGATGTGCAATCTAACGGCACCTTCACCTTCGCGGGCACCGAGACGGGCAGCGATTTCGCTGATTTCCTCCTGGGTATTCCGAGCCGCTTCACCCAGGGCGATGCGCAGGCCTTCTACATGCGCAACAAGTACGGCGCACTCTTTGCCGAAGACAGCTGGCGCGTCACGCGGCGCATCACGCTCAATTATGGCTTGCGCTGGGACGTCATCCAGCCGTGGTATGAAAAGTACAACCAGATTCAGACCATCATTCCCGGCGAGCAATCTGTGGTCTTCCCGGGTGCGCCGGAAGGTCTGGTGTTTCCGACCGATCCGGGCGTGGCGCGCAGCCTCGCGCCCACGCGCTGGGATAATTTCTCGCCCCGCCTGGGGATCGCCTATGCCCCGGGCCCGCACGATGGTCTGCTGGGCAAGATTCTTGGCGGCGCCGACAAGACCAGCATCCGTGCGGGATTCGGGCGCTTCTTTTCGGCCGTGGAAGGCTTCACCTCCGGTGTGATGGCCGGCGACGCGCCCTACGGCCAGACGTACACCAGCCCGGGTTCGCCCTTGTTGAGCGATCCCTACATCACCGCAGCCAACGGTTTCGACAACGGCCAGCGCTTTCCGTTGCACTATCCGCCCCTCAACGCTACGGCCAGCAATCCGAACAACACCGTGAACTGGGCAGATTTTCTGCCGATCAACGGATTGCCCGGTTATCAGCCCTCCAACGTCAGCCCGTACACCGAGCAGTACACGTTGTCCATCCAGCGGCAATTCGGAAGCAGCTCGCTGCTGACCCTCGCCTATGTAGGCAGCCAAGCGCATCACCTGATCGTTCTCGAGGAGGCCAACCCCGGCAATCCGGCGCTGTGCCTCAGCCTGAGCCAAACCAGCCAGGTTGCTCCCGGCAGCGCCACCTGCGGGCCGTTCCAGGAGAGCGCTTCGTTTGTCAGTGCCGCCGGCCAGGTCATCAACGGCACGCGAACCACGCTGGGGCCGAACTTCGGCAGCGTCGACTGGCTGAGCACCATTGGCAACTCCAATTACAATGGTCTCGAAATCAGCCTGCGCCACACCACGCGGCGCGCCGAGTTTCTCGCTGGCTATACCTGGTCGAAATCGCTGGACAATTCCTCCAGCCTCTCCGACCAGCTGGTGCCCGGTTATCCCCACCTCAGCTACGGTTACTCTGCGTTTGACCTGCGGAATAATTTCGTCGCCAGTTACCGCTACCAGATTCCCTTTGAGCAACTCTTCCGCGCCAACAACCGCCTCACGCAGGGTTGGACCATCTCGGGCATCACGCGTTTCAGCACGGGCTTTCCCGTGACCTTCCAGAATCCCACGGACAACTCCTTGCTGGGGACCGAACCGGACGGCGTGAACTCCTTCACCGCCGACCTTCCCTACGAGACTGCGGGACGCCTGGCCATTGGCGCCAACAATCCACGCTCTACCGAACCGTGTGCGGGCGACCCCACGCAGCAGTGCCGCTACTATTTCAATACCGCGCTGATCGGCGTGCAGCCGCTCGGCACGCCCGGCAACGTCCCGCGCCGCTTCTTCTCCGGCCCCGGACTAAACAACTTCGACTTGGCGCTGCTCAAAGACACCCGCATCACCGAGTCGACGAACCTGCAATTTCGCCTGGAAGCCTTCAACGCCTTCAATCACGCGCAGTTCTTTGGTCCGAACGCCGTGGACGGCAATCTTCTAGACTCGACCTACGGCCAGGTCATCAGCGCCGCTCCCCCGCGCCTGGTACAGGTGGCTTTGAAGTTTTCCTTCTGATCCATTGACTCCTACCGCCCTACGGCGAAAAGCGCATAGTGTGCCGCGCGGAATGCACGGTATGCTTGTTTGCGGACAGCAACCCGCAGGACCAGCCGCCTGCCAGACCGCCAGGTCGTACCGTGGAATCCACCCAGGAATTGGTTCTGGCTTTGTTCACGCCCATCGAGCGTGGCAATCCCGCATTGCAGCAACTGGCCATTAGGTTCGACGCGCTGACTAACGCCAGCACGCTGCCCTTGCGGCTCGACGCGTTCGTCGCGCTGTATGCCTGGACGCGCGATCGCGACGGCAGCATTTGCGCTCCGCTGCCTTCGGCGCCGCATGCCGCGGAGGATGCCCCCGACCCCGACCGCAAGCGCAGCCTGGTATGGACCTCCATCCTCGAATCGTCGCCGGAGCTCCTCGCACGCTACCGCTTAAGCGTGGCGCTGATCCTGCGCGAAACCAACGGTCTCACCTTTTTTGCTGCTTCCGGACTCCCCAGCGACCGCGGGCTGCCCGCCGAAACCGCCAAGCGGCTTTCCCGCATTCTCCTGCCCTCGCCGCGCGAAGACATCGATCTCTCCAAACTTTTTCTGCGCATGTTCCCGACCGACAAGGACGTCGATCGTTTTTTCAATATCCCGGCGGAGCACTTTGATCGCATCGTGTCGCTCGCGGCCCCGCCAGAAGATTCCGATGCCTGGCCGCCCATGATCGAAACGCTGCTCGATGCCTTCTGTCTGCTGGCCGCGCGCATTCAAGGGCTGGGGCTCTCGGAAGAATTGCGCACCCGCTCGCGCACCGGACCTTTGCAGCAATCGCCGTTTTATCGTCTGATGCGCAGCGGCGATTCCCTGGTGGCCGCGGTGAAAACGCAGGACGGCGTTGCACTGGCGGACAAGGGCCTCAAACAAACCATCGACGACTGCCGCGCGGAATTGCAATCCATTGTCACCAATCTCGACACCAACGGCGTAAACCTGGACGTGGTCTACGTCCTCGACGTGATCAAGCAGAGCCTCCTGCGCGTTGAAGCCATTGCCGCGGTACTCGTGGCGGAATCCGGGCACGCGAAAAAAAAGGCTGTGCAGCTTTTGCTCACCGATGTGGTTCGGGGACGGCTCGCCGATCGCAGTCTCCGCCATCTGGCGCACAATAATCTCCGGCTGCTGGCGCGAAAAATCACCGAGTGGGCTGGCAAGACCGGCGAACACTACATAACCGCGGACCGTAGCGAATACTGGCTGATGTGGAGGGCTGCGCTCGGCGGCGGCATTCTCACGGTCTTTACCGCGGCCATAAAAATGCTGGTCACGCATTCCGGCTTGCCGCTGTTCGTTGAAGGCTTTCTTTCCGGACTCAACTATTCCGTGAGCTTCATTCTGCTGCAGGTGTTCAGCCTGGTGCTGGCCACCAAGCAGCCGTCCATGACCGGCGCGGCGCTCGCTCGCATCGTGCACCGTTGCCGGGACGCTTCGCGCAGCGACGAGCTGGTCACCTTCGTCGCCAGGATTTTCCGTTCGCAGCTCGCCGCGGCGCTCGGCAATGTTGTGGCGGTGTCCATCGGCGCCGTGGCTTTTAGCCTGGCCTGGCAGGCCGCGCTAGGCTCACCGTTCGTCCCGGAGGAAGCCGCGCAACACACCGTCGAGTCTCTCGATCCTTTCCGCAGCGGCACGATATTGTTTGCCGCGCTCACCGGTGTAATTCTCTGGCTCTCCAGTCTGGCCGGGGGGTGGATCGAAAATTGGGCGGTCTACAATCGTCTGCCGCAGGCCATCGCCGAACACCGTCTCGGCGGAGCCTTGAAACGCCAGACGCTGATTCGTATCTCTGACGTGTTCTCGCGGAACATTTCCGGCTGGGGCGGGAGCATCGCGCTCGGCTTCATGCTGGGTATGACCCCGCCGCTGGCGCACTTTTTTGGTTTGCCCATTGACGTGCGCCACGTAACGCTCTCGACCGGAACCGTAGCTCTGTCCGCGGCCTCGCTCGGCCGCCAAGTGTTCGACTCCGGGGCCATCTATTGGGCGGCCCTCGGAATTGCCTTCACCTTCGTTTTGAACCTGTCGGTGAGCTTCTATTTCGCGCTGATGCTGGCCTTGCGCGCACAAGACGTAACGCGCAAGGATCACCTGGAAATCATCGGCACGCTGCTCAAACGGTTTAATCAATCGCCAAGAGACTTCTTTTTTCCGCCGGCCAGCGCAGCAGGTGTGGTGGCCTCCACGGACTAGCGCCAGCCCCTTATCGCGCTGGTTACCAGGCCATGCTTTCATGCATCCTAAGAGCTGAACGCCTGCCGGGTTTCTGTCGCAGTACGCCTGGCGTTAGCGACAGCCAGCTCGCGCACGCGTGGGAGGGGTTGATGAACTTCACAGGTGGACGGCCCGACGGATTATCCCTCGGGTATTTTCTGGCCCTGGCGCTTGGTTTTTTCGCCGGCGCATCGCTTTTCGCTATCCCGGCGGCCGCGCAGGAAACCGGTCCGCTTCCCGCGCCGCCGCCATCGCAGACTTCGCAGGCGCCTCCCGTGCGTGTGCCGGAAAACGCTCCCGGGAGGGTCACGCCGCAGACGGGTTCGCACCTGGACACCGCCCCGCCGTCCGTTCCCGTGGAACAGATCATTCAAAAGTTCGCCGCGCGCGAAGCCGAATTCAAGACCGAGCGCGACAATTACACCTACACCCAGACCTTCGTCATGCAAACCATCGATTCTGACGGTCAGGCCGACGGCGAATATCGAATGACCAGCGACATTATCTTTACTCCCGCCGGCAAACGCATCGAGCACGTTACTGACGCGCCCGTTCCCACCTTGCAGCGCATCACCGTGTCCCAGCAGGACCTCGACGACCTCGAGCACGTGCAGCCCTTTGTGCTGACCACACAAGAGCTGCCCAAGTACGACGTCAAGTACGTCGGCCGCCAGCAGGTGGACGAACTCAGCACTTATGTCTTCGACGTGGGGCCCAAGGTCATGGAGAAGAATCAGCGATATTTTCAGGGACGCATCTGGGTGGACGACAAGGACTACGGCATCGTGAAGACCGACGGCAAAGCCGTGCCGGACATCAAGAAGCACGGCAGCGAAAACGTCTTTCCGCGTTTCGAGACGTTTCGCGAGAATATCGACGGGCACTACTGGTTCCCGACCTACACGCGTTCAAACGACACACTGCACTTTACGACGGGTGACGTCCGCATTCATATGACGGTGCGTTACGCGAATTACCAGCGGTTCGGTTCCACAATCAAGATCGGCACGGCGCGAGTCGCGGACCCTGACGCGGATAAACCCGAGGAGTCCAAGCCGCAGCGTTAAAGGTGCTTTGATTCGCCGGCTTAGCGGCGGCTGAGCCAAACGATGGTCACGCCGACGCAAACGATGGCCACGCCGAACCAGCGCTGCGCGCTGATGCGTTCCCGCAGAAAAATCGCCGCGCCCAGGGCGCCCGCGGCATAACTGAGGGCCGTCACGGGCACCACAAAACTCACATTCTCAAACGACAGCATAGCCAACAGGGAAAAGAACGCCAGTGCCATCATGGCGATGCCCAGCCACATCCATCCCACGCGCAACGCCCGCAACATAAACTTGACCAGGGCCAGCGGGCGAAAATCGTGCACCTCGCCTATTTTTTTCATGGCGTGTGTGACGCACAGCTCTCCGCCCGTGCCGGAAATCACTAGGAGGGTCAGAAAGAGGAATTCTCTCACGCGGCGGGTAACCTCTCCGTGGTGCGCGGCGGCGTGCGTCCGACCACGAAAACGCCCAGACAAATCACCGCGATCCCCAGCCATCGCAGCGGGCTGATGGTCTCCCCCAGCAAAAAATAACTAAGTACGCCGGTCACGGCATAGGCAAACGACGACGAGGGCTGCACGTAGCTGTAGTCCGCCCATGTCAACACCAGCATGTAGGCCACAAAAAAAGTCAGCAGGGAAGCGATACCCAGCCAGATATATCCTGACGCGACGATGCTCCCCAAGATGTGCAGCACCTCACGCGGCGCCCAATTCTTGGCCGAGCCCACGTTGTGCATGCCCTTTCCGAGCAGCACATTTCCGAGCGGCGCAAAAAATGCGATGAAGGCGATCAGCAGGTACGTCTTGAAGTGGAAACCAGCAGCTTCTTTCATTAGTTAGGT
>JBEKSZ010000055.1:0-28161 GCA_049516615.1 Candidatus Acidiferrum sp.
GAAGAGTCCCATTTACATCGGATGGAAGAATCAGCGCGTTCGCGGCCCGGAGTATGACGCTTTCGTGGACCTCTTCATCAACAGCGTGAAAAAACGCTGGCCGCACGTTTTACTGCAGTGGGAGGACTTCGCCGGCTCAAACGCTGCCCGATTCCTGGACCGCTACCGAAACGAGCTGTGTACCTTCAACGACGACATTCAAGGCACCGCGGCCGTCACTACCGCGACGTTAATCTCGGCGATCAACGTAACCGGCGTGCCACTCGAACAACAAAAGATCGCTGTAGTCGGTTTCGGAAGCGCGGGCCTTGGCATCACAAACCTCCTCGCGCAATTTATTGAGGATCGGGGGGCCTCCCAGGAGCAGGCTCGGAAATCCTTCTACGCCATCGATCGCTACGGACTGGTCACGGAGAATGGCAGAGACGTGCGCCCCGAGCAGCTGCCCTACGCGCGTACGGACCAGGAAGTCGCCAGTTGGAGGCAACCGAACGGCGAGATCACCTTGCTCGATGTCGTTCGCAATGCCAAGCCAACCGTCCTCATCGGCGTCTCCGGGCAGCCGGGCGCGTTTTCCGAGCAAGCGGTGCGTGAAATGGCGAAATATGCGGCTCGCCCGATCATTTTTCCGCTCTCCAATCCCACCTCGCGCAGCGAAGCCACGCCACACGACCTGCTGAATTGGACCGATGGCCGCGCGCTCATCGGCACCGGCAGTCCGTTCGAACCGGTGACCGTTGCGGGCAAACAAATTCATGTAGCCCAGACCAACAACTCGTACATATTTCCCGGCCTGGCTCTCGGAATCATCGCTGCCCGGGCCAGACGCGTGACCGACAAAATGATCAAAGCTGCCGCGCAGGAACTGGTGCGTCACCTGCCCACGCAAAAGGATAAAAACGCCAGCCTCCTCCCTCCGATTTCCGACGCGCGCCAACTCGGTCGATTGATCGGCCACGCTGTAGGCCTGCAAGCCATCCAAGACGGCCAAGCCCAAGTCTCCGACGAAACTGCCCTGAACCGCGAACTCCAGGCCAATATCTGGGAACCCGTCTACGTACCCTACGAACGCCGCCTCGCCAGAACGGCTGGTGCGCCAGGCGCCGGTTAAGAATCCGACCCTCGTCCAAACGGATAACCGACCGTCGGCGGAGCGCATAAACGTCGCACAAACCTAAGAAAGGGGCGAAATCGGCCACTCCGTAAAGTGATTGTCACTTGCGCCGCCGTTTGAGCGCTCCCCATTCTTAACCGGCTATAAGGGCAGAAGCTATCGCGACGGGAAGGGTGATTCGCCGCGAGGAGAGAGCGTTTTGCCGCAGACATTCCTAGAAATGAGCTCTGCCGCGTGACCCTGGGTCGGAATTATCGTCGGCTGGCGATTTCTTGACTACACATCGAAACGAACGGCTTGCGCTAATCGGTGGAGAGAACAACATTGCTCGTCGAACCCGCACGCGCTATCCTCCTCAATTCCGCGGAGGAACTCGTGCTAACCACAAAACTCAGCACCATCATTGTGCTGGCTGCAACACTCTTCGCCATCGGCGGGCAACAGGCCGCCGCGCAGAATCCGCCTCCGCAATACGACCCGTCCCTGTACTCCGATCTGCGCTGGCGTTGCATCGGCCCCTTTCGCGGCGGTCGCACTGTGGCCATCACTGGAGTCGATCGACAACCCGGCGTCTTCTACATGGCCCAGGTCGACGGCGGCGTCTGGAAGACCGACGACTTTGGCAATACCTGGCATCCCATCTTCGACGAGCAATCCTCCGGCTCGGTCGGCGCCATCGCTGTCGCGCCCAGCGATCCCAATATCATCTACGTCGGCAGTGGCGAAGGATTGCAGCGCCCCGACCTCGCCGTCGGTGACGGGATGTACAAATCGAGTGACGCCGGCAAAACCTGGACGCATCTCGGTCTGCGCGACGCGCAGCAAATCACCGACATCATCGTCGATTCGGACAACCCCCAACGCCTGTTCGTCTCCGTTCAAGGTCATCCCTACGGACCCAACGCCGAGCGTGGTGTGTTTCGCTCGCTCGATGGCGGCTCTACCTTCCAGAAGGTTTTGTACAAGGATGAAAACACCGGCGCGGCGGATCTCGCCTTCGATCCGCAAAATCCGCAAATCGTCTACGCCGTGCTCTGGGCTGCACGTGTCGCACCGTGGGAAGTTCGCGACGGCAGCTCTTTCATTGCCGCAGGAAGCGGCCTTTTCAAGTCCGAGGATGGTGGCGATACCTGGCGCGCACTCACGAAGGGCCTGCCAAACTATGCCGATGACAAGCTCGGCCGCATGGGCATCGCCGTTTCGCACAGTGACCGCAATCGCCTCTACGCCACCATTGAGGCCGCCGACGATAAGGCCGGCATCTATCGTTCCGACGATTTTGGCGCGAGCTGGCGGCAGGTCAGCAGCGATCATCGCATTGGCGGCCGCGGCCCGGGCGCCATGGGCATCGCCGTCGCTCCGGATAATCCCGACACCATCTACGTTGCCAATACGACGACGTGGAAATCTACAGACGGTGGAAAAACCTTCATCGGCTTCAAAGGCGCTCCTGGCGGCGATGACTACCAGCGCATCTGGATCAGCGCGGACATACCCAAAATCATGGCGCTGTCGGCCGATCAAGGCGCGGCCATCAGCGTCAACGGCGGCGCGACCTGGTCGAGTTGGTACAATCAACCCACAGCGCAGTTCTATCACGTCACAACCGACAACAAGTTTCCCTACTCGGTCTACGCCGCGCAGCAGGAAAGCGGTTCCGCGCGCACCGCCAGCCGCAGCGACTACGGCGAAATTACCTTTCGCGACTGGATACCGGTGGGCGTCGAAGAATACGGCTACATTGCCGTCGACCCGCTCGATGACAATCTGCTGTACGGCGGGCGCATCACGCGCACAAGTCTCGCGCTTGGCGAAGTCGCGGACATTGCTCCGGAAATTCTGCGCCGCGGCGAATACCGCTACGACCGCAGCCTGCCGATCGTGTTTTCGCCGAAAGACCCGCACACCCTGTATTTTTCCGCCAACGTGCTGTTTAAAACCACGGACGGCGGACGCAGCTGGCAGATCATTAGCCCGGATCTTTCGCGACCAAGCTACGAAATCCCCGCCAATCTCGGGGCTTTCACCGCGTCCGATCCGCAAAAGGGCAGGCATCGCGGGGTAATTTACGCCGTCGCGCCGAGCTACAAGGATGTCAATACCATCTGGGCTGGCACGGACGACGGACTGATTCACCTCACCCGCGATGGCGGCAAGAGCTGGTATGACATAACGCCTCCACAACTCACCCCCTGGAGCAAAGTATCCATCATCGAGGCTTCGCACTCCGATCCGGCCAGCGCGTATGCGGCCATCAACCGTTTCCGCCTCGACGATCTACGCGCGCACATCTATCGCACGCGCAACTACGGGAAAACGTGGACCGAAATCACCAAAGGATTGCCCGACAACGCGCCTGTCAACGTCGTTCGCGAAGATCCGAGCCGCAGAGGCTTGCTTTTTGCCGGCACGGAAACTTCCGTCTACGTGTCGTTCGACGACGGAGACGACTGGCAGCCGCTGCAACTCAATTTGCCGCACACCTCCATGCGAGACTTGACCATCCACGGCGACGATCTGATCGTCGCCACGCATGGCCGCTCGTTCTGGATTCTTGATGACATCACACCGCTGCGCCAGCTCACTGGCAGGGACGCGGCGCAAAAAGATTTTCTGTTCGCCCCGCAAACCGCGATTCGCTTTCGCTGGAACCGCAATACCGACACGCCGCTCCCCCCGGAAACGCCGGCCGGACAGAATCCTCCGGACGGGGCCATCATCGACTATTATCTTGCGCCGAACTCCGCCGCGGCCGCCGGTCCGGTCACGCTCGAGATTTTCGATTCGCAAAACCATCTGGTTCGCCGCTACTCGAGCGATGACAAGCCCGAAGACCCGGAAAAAATTGCCAGCTCCAATCCCATTCCCATGTACTGGGTGCGTCCGGAGAGAATTCTTTCCGCCCAGCCCGGGATGCACCGCTTCGTGTGGGACCTGCACTACACCAGACCCAATTCCCTCAACCACGGTTTTCCCATCGCCGCGATTTATCGCGATACCCCGGAATTGCCGCGCGGCGCTCTGGCCTTCCCCGGCAGTTACACGGTGAAACTCCATAGCGGCAAAACCGACCCGGAACATCCTGACGGTTACCTGCAGCCACTGCTCGTAAAAATCGATCCGCGCATCAAAACTTCAGACGCCGATCTGGCGCAGCAATTCGCTATGGAATCCGCTGCGGTCATCGGCATGAACGATACCTTCGCCGCGCTCGCACAATTGCAGTCGGTTCGCGCGCAGATCAAGGAGCGCCTCGCCGCGGCCGGGAAGGCCCCGCTCGGCGATGCGCTGAACGCGCTCGACCTCCATCTTGGTCAGCTAGAAGGAAGCGCCCAAGGAAGTTTCTTCGGCCTGCCCCCGAGCGGCAAGCAACCGGAAAATTTCGCCGCCGCCCACCAGCATTTCGCCGCCATGCTCGGCGTAGCCGACAGCTACGACGGCGCCCCCACGAGCACGGCCATCGTCACCTTCAAACAACTCGAAGACGACACACAACAACTCCTCAACGCGTGGAAAAAAATAAAAGATGAGGACATCGCAAGACTCAACGCCGATTTAAGCAAATCCGGTCAGCCGGCGCTCGATGCCGCTAAACCGCCAGCCAAGGCGCCGGAATCCGACGATGATGGCGACGACGAACCCTGATGCTCCTGGCAAGCGCCAGATTTCGTGCCGGGACTGTGCTCAAATGCAAAAACCGACGCCGCATCGGGCGAATTGTCAAGATTTGGAGGCGCCATCCGCGATGGCGCTAGGGATTGCACGAAAATGAGATCCTTTGCCAAAATCATCGCCATTCTTCTTCTCGTTGCCGCGATGGCGATCGCGGGTTGGGGGCACGCGCTCAAAAATCGCACCGCTCCTGCTTCGCCGCCGTCCGCGCCGGCCGAGGGGCACGACGGACGGCAGGCCTCCAATGCCACGCAAACCTCCGCTCTCGGGGTAGCCGGCAATCCCGGTCCCGCGAAATCGGATCCGGCGAATCCCGAATCTCCATTGAAAACGGAGGCCGCGCCACTGACTCCCGCCTTGGCACACGCCCTGGCGCTGTATCGCACGGGAAAATTCGACGCCGCGATTTCGGAGTACACCGCGATCATCGCCGGGGGTGGCGCTGACACACCGGGCGCTTACGCGGGGTTGGCACGTGTGTACCTCAAACAGAAACGCCCGGAGGACGCTTATCCTGCAGCGCAAAAAGCCATCGAAGCGGGTCCGAACCTGGCCGACGCCCACGTAGTCCTCGCGGAGGTTTACTTTCGGCAGGGAAAAATGAATGATTCCGAGCATACTCTAGCGACACTGCTGAATCAGCGGAGCAAAGACGATGCAAGTGCGGCCACGCGCATGGCGGATGCCCGCGCGTGGTTGGTGCTTAGCCGTATTTATCGTGCGACTTCCAACTACAAGTTGTCCAAGGATGCGTTGGATCGCGCGCACAGCCTCGATTCCGCGGACCCCGATATTCGTCGCGCATGGCTGGGCACCCTCAGCCTCAAGGATCGCCTCCAGGCCATAGAGGAATATCTCGCCCGCGGCAACAACGACGATGCCGAATCGCTCGAATATCTCAAGCACTCGATGGTGGTGCTGCAGGATGAAATGAACCGCCCGGTGCGCGGCTGCCGCCTGATCACCAAAATCGCCTCCACGCAAACGAATCTCGAGCCATTGATGGTCAATGCCCAACGCGTCAAGGGCTATGGCCTCAAAGTAAAACTGAATGACACCATGTCGCGGTTGCTGCTGGACACCGGGGCGGGCGGGATTCTGGTGAACAACAAGATCGCGGAAAGGGCCGGCGTTCAGCGCGTGGTGGAGCAAAACGTAAAGGGCATCGGGGATGCCGGAGGGGCCGACGGCTATGTAGGCTACGTCGACGCCATCCAAATCGGCGCGCTGCAATTTCAGAACTGTTACGTGCGCGTGGTGGACAAGAAAAGCTCGATGGACGAGGACGGCTATATCGGGGCCGACGTCTTCGCACACTTTCTGGTAGACATAAATTTCCCCGATGGCAAGTTCGACCTCTCGGAGCTGCCAAAGCTTCCCGATGAGCCCTTCGAGGAAACGTCGCTCGATTCCCATCCTACCTCCACCTACCGCCCCCGCGATCGCTACGTTGCGCCGGAAATGAAGGAGTACACCCGAATTTATCGCTTTGGGCACCAGCTGCTCGTTCCTACGAGCGTGAACGGACACCCCTACAGGTTCTTCCTCCTGGACACCGGGGCTTTCGACGACACCATCACGCCGGGGGCTGCGCGGGAAACGACCAAGATTCACGCTGACGACAGGGTGCACGTGAAGGGGTTCAGCGGGGAGATGAAGAACGTGTATGTTGCCGACGATGTGGACCTTGCGTTTGGTCACTTCAAACAACGGCGAAGTCTGGTGTCTTTTGACATGACCAATTTGAGCAATTCAATCGGGACGGAGGTATCGGGCACGCTGGGATTTGGCATGCTGTACCTGCTGGATATCAAGATAGATTATCGCGATGGCCTGGTGGATTTCAGTTTTGATCCCAACCGGTTGCACTAGGTGTGGGCTGCTGCGGGCGACCACGCGGGAATCCGCTTTCGTATTTTGTGTCGCGCAACCCAGGTGAAACGCCAAGGACCGAGCATGAGGCTGCTTGCCAAATTCGCCACCGCGCTGGTGCTCGCTGCCGTACCGCTCCTTGGCGTGCGCTCCGTGCCGCGGGAGACGCAAGTCGCCGCGGCCCCGGCGCGAGAACCGGGGACTCCACGGCAAACAAACTCGTCACCCAGCACCCTTGCTTCATCCTCTCTCCCGTCGTCATCTGCGGCGGCTGCGGCCGCGAAACCGCAATCGAGGCAACAGATGTCCACCACCTTGCTGCAGGCGCAAGCTCTGTATCGCTGCGGTGAGTTTGCCCCCGCCACCGCCGCGTACTACACAATCATCCATGCGGCCGGACCAGACCGCGCCTGGGCTTACGCCGGAATGGCTCGCGTGTATCTGAAACAGAACGATCTCGCGAACGCGTTTACGGCGGCGCAAAAAGCCGTAGCGCTCGACGGCCATCTGGCGGCGGCGCATTCTGCGCTGGGTGAGGTCTATTTTCGCCAGGGCAAATTTGACCTTGCCGAACACGAATTCCATGTTCCCGTGAACGAGAAGATTCTCGATGCCCGCGCGTTCTTGGGACTAAGCCGGATCTATCGCGCGACCTCCAATTACAAGCTGGCCCGCACGGCGATCCATAACGCTCACCTCGTGGACCCCGCGGACCCGGAGATCCAGCTCGCCTGGCTCGAGACGCTGGACTTGAACGAGCGCATCCCGGCCATCGAGGCCTACCTTGCCGGTCCCCACAACGACGCTGAGGATGCCCTCGACGACTTGCGGAAATCCTTGATAGTGCTGCAGGACGAGGCCATCCATCCGGCACGCCATTGCCAGCTGAAGACGCCGCTCAAGAGCACGCAAACGGATCTCCTGCCTTTGCTCGATGATCCCACGCACGCGCGGGGCTATGCCCTAAAGGTCAAATTCAACAACACCTCCGCGAAACTGCTCCTCGACACCGGGGCGGGAGGGATTGTAGTGAATGGCAGCACGGCGCGAAAGGCTGGCATTGCGCGCGTGGCCGCGCAAAAGATCGGCGGAATTGGCGATGCCGGGGCGGCCGAAGGCTACGTGGGATTCGTGGACGCCCTTCAAATCGGCGAATTACAGTTCGAGAACTGCTATGTCGATGTGCTCGGGAAGAAAGGCTCCCTGGGGGAAGAGGGATTGATCGGCGCGGACCTATTCGCCAACTACCTGGTGGAGATCAATTTTCCCGACAAGAAACTGCAACTTTCCGAACTCCCGAAACATCCCGATGAAGCCGGGGAAGACACCACGCTGGACTCCGATGCCGCGGTGGCCCATAGACCCGTGGACCGCTACATCGCCCCGGAAATGCAGCGGTATAGCCGGGTATTTCGCTTCGAGCACATGTTGCTGATTTCCACTTCGGTGAACGACCATCCCTTCAAAATGTTCCTGATCGATACCGGAGCGTTCGACAACATGATTACGCCCGACGCGGCGCGGGAAACAACGAAAATCTACGGCGACGACCTGATCATCAAAGGACTTAGCGGAAAAGTGAGAAAAGTGTATGAAACCGGGGAGGTGACGCTCACCTTCGGACACCTTAAGCAGAACAGAAGCATCGCGGCCTTCGATTTGTCTAGCGTCAGCAATTCAGCGGGGACGGAAATCTCCGGAACCCTGGGGTTTGCCATGCTGGCCCTGTTGGACATCAAAATTGATTATCGCGATGGGCTGGTGGACTTTAGTTACGATCCCCACCGATTCCATTGACCGCCAGAGTGAGATGGCGGCGCGGAGCCTTGTTTTTGCAAGACTCCGCGCCGGTCAGGGCTACATGGATTTGGAATTTTTCTGGATCGTGTCGAGGTCGGCGAGGACTTCGGCGCTGTGCTGTTCAGGTTTTACGTCCAGATAAGTCTTGCGGACGACTCCATCGGGGTCGATCAGGAAAGTGTGGCGCGCGGAGAGCTTGGCGACCGCCAGATTCATGACGGAATCGTAGGTTTCGGAGACCTTGTGATCGGTGTCGGCAAGGAGTTTGAAGCTCAGGCCCTCTTTGGTGCAGAATTTTTGGTGCGAGTCCGCATCCTGCACGCTGACGCCGACGATTACCGCGTGGCGTTTTTCAAACTCCGGAAGATCGCGCTGGAAATTGTGGGCTTCGAGAGTGCAGCCACTCGTGAAATCCTTGGGATAAAAGTACAACACCACCCACTTGCCCTTGAAATCGTGAAGGCTAACGGGTTTTCCTTCCTGGGAATTGAGCGTGAAGTCCGGAGCGGCTGTGCCTACTTCGGGGGCTTTATTGTCTGCGCGCGCGGTGCGCAGAAAGAGTGCCACGGCGATTAACGCCGCCAGTGCCAGTACAACTCCTGCAATTTTCATATTTCGGTTCCTCATTTTCAGCGGAACGGAGTGCCCGCACTCCAAATCCTACGCCAATTGGGAACGGTCTGCCAACCAGGGCAATGACCCCTGACGGCCGGGCCAAAAGCGAGCCTGCCTCGTTTTGCATGCCCGGGGTTCCAGCGCAGCCGGCACGGGAAATGTCCGGAACGGGCAGAGCGCTCGCGGGGCTTAGCGCTTTTGACTGAACCAGCCGAAGCCGATGCGCAGTTGAATGGTGTTGATGCCGGGGTTGGGCTCGACCATGCCGGCGTTGGAGATGTGCTGGTAGCGGATTTCGGCGCTGACGTTGTGTTTGGAGCGCAGGAAGTGCAGCCCGAAGGCCCCGCCGGTCGTGAAATTGATGCGCGAGATATCAGGCGGGGTCTTCATGCTGGTAAACAACGTGCCGCCGCCGATTTCGATGTAGGGCACCACGGTGCGGGGCTTAGAGAGCATCCATTTGAAAGCGAATGCGTCCACGCCGCCGCCGCAGGCGGTGCCATTTTTTTGCGTAACACAGTAGAGCGGCGTAACGCCCACGGCGTACTCGAGGCGCCCTTTGAGGAAGCCCGGGCCGTGCGGGTTGGTGAGCACCAGGCCGAAGCGCAACCCGACATTGAATACGCCGTCGTCGACCTGGCTGCCGTTGGTGCCGTGGCCGCCGCTGGCGAAGATTTGGTATTCGGCTTCGCCGGCGACCGGACCGGCTTGCGCGCGGGAGTCGGGCGCGAAAACCATCAACGCGAAAAGAGTGGCGAGAAATGCCACGGCAGAGGTCGCTGAAGAATTTTTCACTCGGGAACGCTCCGTCATGGTTTTGCGCGGTCGGCGCAGATTTTCTGATGCCAAATGGTGGTGCCAAGATACACAGTTTTGAGCTGAGGCGCACGTTCCTTTAACTGGCGCTAAGTGCACAGCCTGAGCGGAGGTCGGACCCGTAACCTGGCAGCGTCGGGGGCCATGCGCCCCGTCAAGATTCTTAAATCGCAATAGTTAACAGTACTTTACAAACGAACTTAACTATGATTAATATCGATAACGGCCTTTCTGCAAGGCTTGCGGCGTCCGGTACATCAAACTGTAATATATAACGGCTATGGTTAAGTGCTGGCCGCCGGGGGCTTGGGCCGGGAACTATCGAAATGAACAGTTATTTTCCATTTGTGCGCCCGCGCAACGGCGGGCTGAGCGGTTTTCTATTCTGTCTCGCGCTTTGCGGCGCCACAGTACTGCGCGCGCAGTCGACGGATCAACAAGGCACGGCGCAAGTGCAGCCGCCCGTGCCCCCGCCACCGCGAGAGTCCGCGCCCGACGCCGATCCTCCCGATGAGGCCGAAACCACTCCGGCCATGTTCCCGCGTCCGGAGACGGACCGCATCTGGATCTCGGGCCAGGCGAACATTATTTCGCAATGGCATCCGGCCTTTCCCTCACCATACCAAGGCGTTCACAGCCTTACACCGCAAGCGCAGGATGCCAGTTCGCGGGTATTGACTATCTTTACCGGATTGCGAGTGACCCGCACGACGGAGTTTCTCTGCGACGCCCAGGAAACCGGCGGGCATGGGATCGGCGAGGCGCTGGGTCTTGCGGGCGCAACCAACTTGGATGTAGTGAGAAATCCCGCATTGAGCAAGCTGCCTTACATTGCGCGGCTGATGTGGCACCAAATCATTCCGCTCGGGGGCGTCCAGCAGGCGCAAACGCGGAATCAGTATTCTTTGTTCAGCACGCTTCCCGAGCGGCGGCTGGAAATGCGTTTCGGGAAATTCAGCATGGCGGATTTTTTCGACAATAATTCGTACGGGACAGATTCCAATTTGCAGTTCATGAACTGGACTGTGGACAACAACGGAGCTTACGACTACGCGGCAGACACGCGCGGGTACACGTTCGCGGCGTTGCTAGAATATCACGACAAGTTTGGCGTGATTCGTTTTGCCGAGGCGCTAATGCCCAAGGTGGCGAACGGCATCAATCTAGATGCGGACCTGAATCGGGCGCACGCAGAGAACCTGGAGTTGGAGTTGCACGGGCATGTGCTGCGGCTCCAGCCCGGCGTCCTGCGCTTGCTGACGTTCGTGAATCACGCCAACATGGGCGACTATCAACAGGCCATCGAGCAATACGAGGCCAGCCAGAGCACCTCAACGCCAATGGCCGCGCCGGTCATTACCAACCACCCTTTGCAAACAACGATCAAATATGGTTTCGGCATCAACTTTGAGCAGCCGCTGAACGACTGGATCGGAATTTTTGGGCGCTGGGGTTGGAATGAAGGGCAACACGAATCGTACGCGTATACCGAAGTTGACCAGACGGACCAGATAGGCGTGGGCGGAAATGGAAAGCGTTGGGGGAGGAAATTCGATCGGCTGGGGCTGGTTTTTGTCTCCAACGGCATTTCGCGCTGGCATCAGGAATATCTGGCGGATGGAGGAATCGGGTTTTTGCTGGGCGATGGGCGTCTAAATTATGGCCGGGAAAATATTGTGGAGGGGTATTACACGCTGCATCTTTGGAAGGGACTTTATCCGGCATTCGGGGTTCAGCATATCAACAATCCCGGATATAACCGGGACCGCGGGCCGGTGGTGGTACCGACGTTGCGGGCGCACGTGGAGTTTTGAGGTGCAGTTCTGAGAGAAAAGGGCGATTCCTGGGAGAGCTTGGAGCCGGAAGCAGTGGTATCCTTGTAATTCGCGCGGTTTATCAGCAATTCCGCGGGGACTTTTTTAGATAATCTTATGTGGATTCGCGCAAACTCCAGCATAATTCGTTCGGCGGGTGCTACATACGGCCGAAAGGCGTCGCCAGGGACGCGTCCCCGATGAGGTATCAGGTCACAGAGTTTGATGGCGTGCGCCTGGCGCCCAGGCGAGCGGGACAGTCGGCCTCCGCTCGGCCCTTCCGGCGATGGCTGTGCGGCGCGCTGGTCGTTCTGGGGTTGGCTCTGTCCGCGTGGCATCCGGGGGAAGCGGCGCGGCAACGGAACATGGCGAGCCGGGCGAAGCTCAGCGCTGCCTTTGTGAATTTTGCCATTGCGGATTTTGATGGAGACTCGCAGCCGGATTTCGCCACCGTGCAGCCGGGCCCGGCGATGGCCTCGCGGACCAATTACTGGATCCACTTCGAGCTAAGTCTGGGAAACGCGCAATCGTTTGCGTTGTCCGCGCCGACGGGCGGACTGCAAATTGCTTCGCGAGACGTGAACGGCGACAGCTTTCTGGATTTGATCGTTTCCACACGGATTTCGAACCAGCCTGTGGCCGTCCTGTTGAATGACGGTCGGGGAAGGTTTCGTCTGGCCGATCCTGCGGCGTTTGACGCAAGCATTTGGGAAACGCGCCTGAGGTGGGGAACCGAGACGGTGCGCAGCAGCGACAGGGAAAGCGCACTGGCAAGTGCGGGTTGGAGTGGAGGGATTTGCATCTCGGGCGTACACGCGGAATTGCTGCCAGCGATTGCCAAGGTCTTCTTCTCAAGCGAGAAGCCAGCGTATTTGGTTTTGTCTCGCGAATTTCGTGGACGTGCGCCGCCCGCGGCGTAGCTCGCGACCAGTTGTTCGTTTTCAAAAAAATTGCGCAGTATCGGTCAAGGCGACAGTTCCTGTGTGCAGGGTCTCGGGTTGCGTGCTGCAGGTGCATGCGACGACGCAAGAGGCGGGAACTTGTCGATGGTACAAGGTAAGTGTCTGCAGCGGTTGGGCGGGGAAAAAGTCAAGGCTCCGCCAGGTGCGAAGCGCTAAAGGGAAGGGCTATGTGGCGATGGCAACGAACGGCTAGAGTTAGCTGGTTGGCAATCGGCGCGCTGGCGATACCGGCGCCGGCGCAGCAGCCCCCAGCGCCGGCGCCGCAAGCGTCTCCTGCGCAACTGGCTCAGCGTGCTCAACAGACTTCCGGTACAACGGGCGCGCTGAGCTGGGAAGAGGTGCGGAACAGGTTTGAAGGCGCAAATCCTTCGCTGCGCGCGGGAGCAATCGGGATCGAGGAGTCCAAAGCTCAGGAAATCACCGCCTATCTGCGGCCGAACCCGAATTTTACGATGCTGTTGGATCAGATCGATCCGTTCAGCACCAACCCTTCGCGCCCGCTGGCTATGGCACTGCCTTCGGGGACGATCACCTATCTGCACGAGCGCGAGCACAAGCGGGAACTGCGGCGGGACAGCGCAAAGGAAGCAACGGGAATTGCGGTGTCGCAGCAGTCAGACTTAGAGAGAAATCTCTTGTTCACCTTGCGCTCCGCCTTTGTACAGACGTTGCAGGGCAAAGCGGTCCTGGATGTGGCGCGGGAAAATCTGAAGTATTACGACCACGTGCTGGGTGTAAACCGCGACAAATACAAAGCTGGCGCAATCGCGCAAGTGGATCTGGACCGCCTAGAATTGCAGCGCGTGCAGTTTGAGTCGGACTTGCAGTCGGCGCTAGTGAATCTGCGGACCGCTAAGATACAACTGCTGATGCTGCTCGACGACCGCACTCCGGTCGAGCAATTCGACGTCATCGGGTTATTCGACTTCAACAATCAACTCGCGGACTTGGAAGCGTTCCGCCAAATCGCCTTGGACAACCGTCCGGATTTGCGCGCCGCGATGCAAGCGGTTGAAAAGGCCAAGACCGACCACCAATTGGCGGTGGCTAACGGCTCGACGGATCCCACCTTTAGCTTGGATGCGGGGAAAAATCCGCCCATCGAGCATTACATCGGATTCGATGTGCAAATTCCGTTGCGAATCTTCGATCGCAACCAGGGCGAAAAGCTGCGCAGCAAGCTGGATATCGACAAGAACACGGAAATGCTGGAGTTGCAGCGCGCGCAAGTGTTCAGCGACGTTGATTCGGCGTATGCCATGGTGGAGAGTAATTTGGCGCTCCTGCAGCCCTACAAGGATCGCTATCTGCAAACCGCGGACCGCGTGCGTGACACCATCTCCTTTTCCTATCAACATGGCGCGGCTTCACTCTTGGATTTTCTCGATGCCCAAAAAGAGTATCGCGACGTGCAACTGAATTATCTGAACCTGGTGGGTTCTTATCTGACGGCTGCAAGCCAGTTAAATCAAGCGGTGGGACGCGAGGTTTTGCAATGAGTTTGACAACGCAGCAACACAACGGCTGGCTGAGTATTTGCTTTGCCGGCGCACTGTTTTTCAGCGGCTGCGGGGAGGATAAGAAGGCCGATCCCGCGGCGGAGGCGCCGCCGTCTTCGCAGGTCGTGCCCGAGGGCGACGCAAATTTAGTGACCGTTGACAATCCCTCGCAATTTCCGTTGACCGCGGCGGTCGCCCGGCAAGCGCGGTCGCAGTTGGTGGTCACCGGAGTGGTCGCGCCCGATGTACTGCGCACCGTGCCGGTAATTTCGATAGCCACCGGGCGCGTGGTGGACATCAAGGCGCGCCTCGGCGACACCGTGAAAAAAGGGCAACTGCTCATGCGGGTGCAGAGCGCGGACGTGGCCTCCGCATTTTCGGACTACCAGAAGGCGGTAGCCGACGAAAAACTGGCCAACACGCAACTGGAACGCGCCAAAATTCTGTACGACAAAGGCGCTATTTCGCAAAACGATTTGCAGACCGCGGAAAACGCGGAGAACAAAGCTAAAGTGGATGTGGACACCTCGCGCGAACACTTACGCGTCCTGGGGGCTGGCACGGAACATCCTTCGGGCGTGGTCGATATTTACGCGCCGATTTCAGGAGTGATCACCGACCAGCAGGTGACCAATGCGGCGGGAGTCCAGGGGCTGGCCGCCACGGCGAGCCCTTTCACGATTTCCGATTTGTCTTTCGTGTGGATTTTGTGCGATGTGTACGAAAACGATCTGGCCAATGTGCACCTCGGCGAGTCGGCGGACGTCCGCCTGGCGGCCTATCCTGACAAAGTCTTCAGCGGAAGCATCAGCAACATTGGCGCTGTCCTCGATCCGAATATTCGCACCGCCAAGGTGCGCATTGAGGTGAAAAACCCCGGACTAATGAAAGTGGGTATGTTTGTGACCGCCATCTTCCACGGACAAAAGGAAGAGACCCACGCAGTCGTGCCGGCTTCGGCCATTCTGCATCTGCACGACCGCGATTGGGTATACGTGGCGGCTGGGGACAAAAAATTCAAGCGCCTGGAAGTGCGTTCGGGCGCTACGCTGCCCAATAATCTGCAGGAAATCCTGTCTGGGCTGCAGCCGGGGCAGCGCGTGGTAAGCAACGCACTCGTGTTGCAGAACGCGGTAGAGCAGTGAGGCGCCGTCGTCAGCCGGGAGCTGCGGCCGGAATCTTGCCGGAGACCAAGCGATGATTCGGGGTTTTGTCGAGTATACGCTGAACAATCGTTTCATCGTCTTTACCCTGGCGATTTTGCTGCTGCTGTGGGGCGCGATTTCCTTTCGTCAGTTGCCCATCGAAGCCTATCCCGATGTGGCCAATAACTACGTGCAGCTGATCACGCAGTGGCCCGGGCGCGCGGCGGAGGAAGTCGAACAGCAGGTGACTATTCCGGTCGAAGCCGAGATGAACGGCATCCCGCATCTGGCGCACATGCGCTCCGCGTCGCTGTTCGGCATCTCCAGCGTCATGCTGATTTTCGACGACGCCTCGGACAACGATACCAACCGCGCGAAAGTCGTCGAACGCCTGGCGCAAATTTCACTGCCCAATAATTTGCAGCCACAGATGGGCCCGGATTACAGCCCCGTGGGGCAAATTTACTGGTATACGCTGAAGAGCACCAATCCTTCGTACGACCTGATGGCGCTAAAGACCTTAGAAGACTGGACGCTGGAAAAGCAGTTTAAGTCTGTGCCCGACGTGGTGGATGTTTCCAGCTTTGGAGGAATCACGCGCGAGTATCAGGTGCAGGTGGATCCAGGCAAACTGATTTCCTACGGGCTGAATATCGGGCAGGTGGAAACGGCGTTAGCCAACAACAACGTCAATGCCGGCGGGAGCTTCGTTGAATCGGGCCTGCAGCAAATCAACGTGCGCGCCGTTGGGCTGTTCACCGACGTGCAGGATGTCGGCGCCACGCTGGTGAAGGTACAGAACGGGACGCCGGTGCGTGTGCAAGATATAGCCACGGTATCGCAAGGCGCCAAGATCCGTCTGGGACAGATTGGCAAGTCCTACCGGCGCGATGACGGAAAAATCATTGATGACCCAGATGTGGTGGAAGGCATCGTGCTCCTGCGCAAAGGCGCGAACGCCGATGAAACGCTGGTGTCCATTCACGAAAAAGTGAAAGAGCTCAACGAGCACATCCTGCCGCCGGGTGTGACCATTGTGCCGTTCCTGGATCGCAGCGACCTGCTGCATCTGACCACCGACACGGTGCTGAGCAATTTGCGGGACGGCATTTTGCTGGTGTCCCTGATTCTGTTCATGTTCCTCGGGAACATCCGCGGCGCGCTGATCGTGGCACTGACCATTCCTTTTTCTCTGCTCTTCGCGGCCATCTGCCTGGATTTGAATAAGATTCCGGCGAACCTGTTGTCGCTGGGCGCCCTGGATTTCGGCATGGTGGTGGATGGTAGCGTGGTGATCATCGAAAATATCATGCGCCACTTCGCCATGAATGCGAAGTCCATCAAGACCCCCATGGAAAGGATTCGCGACGCGGTGTTTGAGGTGCTGCGTCCGGTATTTTTTGCCCGAGCCATCATTATTACTGCGTACCTGCCGATCTTCACCTTGCAAAGTGTGGAAGGGCGCTTATTCAAGCCCATGGCCTGGACGGTTTCCTTCGCTCTGCTAGGGGCGCTGGTGTTCTCCATCGGTATCGCGCCGGCTCTGGCGGTATGGCAGTTCGGTAAAGGCGTGAAGGAATGGCGCAATCCGGCGATGGAGTTTTTGCGCGAGCGATACAGCGGTTTGGTGCGCCTGGCGATCCGGCGGCGCGGAATCACTGTGGGCATTGGCGGGTTGGTGTTGGCGGCGGCGATTTTTTTGATGGCCAGCGGGGTGATCGGTTCGGAATTTTTGCCGCATCTCGATGAGGGCGCCATCTGGGCGCGCGGCACGCTGGCGCCGAGCACTGGACCGACGGAAGGCACGCGGGTGATGAACGCGGCGCGCGTGATTCTGGCTTCGTTTCCGGAGGTGACCAAGGTGGTGTCGCAGGTGGGGCGCCCCGACGATGGAACGGACACCACCGGATTTTTCAATACGGAATATTTTGTGGACTTGAAACAGAAGCACGACTGGCGTCCCGTATTTCACAAAGACAAAGACGAACTGGTCGCCGCTATGGACCGCGAGTTGTCCAAAATTCCAGGGGTGCTCTGGAATTTCTCGCAGCCCATTTCCGACAACATGGAAGAGGCCGTCAGCGGCGTCAAGGGCGAGCTGGCTGTGAAATTGTACGGCGACGATTTGAAATTGCTGGAAGCCAAGGGCGACGAAATTGTTGGGGTACTGCGAAAAATTCCGGGGGTCGAGGATTTGGGATTGTTCCGCGTCCTCGGTCAGCCCAATTTAAATGTCGTGATGGACCGCGCGGCCGCGGCTCGGCATGGCATCAACATGGCCGATCTGCAGGATGCGGTAGAGACTGCCGTAGGCGGGAAAGCCGTCACCCAGGTGCTGCAAGGCGAGCAGCGCTACGACCTCGTGGTGCGCTACCAGCGGCCATACCGCGACACGGAGCAGGCCATCGAAAATATTCGCATCGTATCCTCGACCGGAGAGCGCGTCGCGCTTTCACAACTGGCGAAAATAGAAGTTACCGACGGGGCTTCGGAAATCTACCGCGAAGAAAATTCCCGTTACGTAGCCATCAAATACAGTGTCCGCGGCCGCGATTTGGGCGGAGCGGTGGAAGAAGCCATTCGCAACGTCAACCGGGAAGTCAAGCTACCCGTCGGGTATCACCTGAATTGGGCCGGAGAATATGAAAGCCAGAAGCGCTCTCAGCGGCGGCTGCTAATTGTTTTGCCGATTACCATTCTGGTGATTTACGTGATTTTGTATTCCATGTTTGCTTCCGCGAAATGGTCCATGTTGATTTTGGCCAACGTGGCCATGGCGCCGATTGGTGGCTTGCTGGCTCTACTGGCGACCCGGACACATTTCAGCGTGTCGTCGGGAGTCGGATTCCTGGCATTGTTCGGTGTGTCGGTAGAAACTGGTGTGATCATGGTGGAGTACATCAACCAGTTGCGAGTGCGCGGGCATTCGATCGAAGACGCGGCGGTGGAAGGCGCGGTATTACGGCTGCGTCCGATCATGATGACCATGCTGGTGGCCATGCTGGGATTGCTGCCCGCAGCCTTGTCGCGCGGGATTGGCTCGGATTCGCAACGACCTTTTGCGATCGTAATTGTCGGCGGATTGGCGGGGGCGCTGTTTTTGAGCATTTTTCTTTTGCCGGCGTTGTACGTGTGGGTGGCGCGCGATGGGGATAAGCTACCGGAACCGGAAGGGGAGTTCGCCGAGGATTCGTAGCACCCGTGACGACGGCGCGGCACCGCCGCAACCCATGGTCCGTGGGCGTAGATTGCTATCGAAATGTGGGATATAGCGTCTGAATCAAGTACAGTAATGTGCTGTGAGACAGTGGCTCGGGCATTATGCTTCATACTTCCGTTGGTTCAGGAGATTTTATGAACAGAGACTACGAGCAGACCGCGGGAGCGTTGGTGACGCGCGTGGGTTCTGCTGGTGCGGGTTACCATGTGCGAGCATGCGCAGCGCTGGTTTTCACGGGCGTGCTGGCGCTCGCACCCCTGGCGGTTCGCGCGCAGACCGTGGATGAAGTGATCGCCAAGAATATTCAGGCCCACGGCGGAATAGAAAAAATCAAGGCCATGAATACCCTGCGAAATACGGGCAAGATCAACTTTGGAGCCATCCGCGCCACGCTGCTGCAGGAAAACAAACGGCCCGACAAGGTGCGCGAAGAGGTAGGCATTCAGGGACTAGCGCAGGTGCAGGCCTACGACGGGAAAGTGGCCTGGCAGGTATCGCCGTTTGAGGGCCGCAAGGATCCGCAGTTGATGAGTGCGGAAGATGCCAAGAGTTTGCTGGTGGATGCGGATATCGAAGGACCGCTGGTGGACTACAAGGCCAAGGGACACAAGGCCGAGCTCATGGGTCATGATTCCGTGGAGGGCACCGACTGTTACAAGGTGAAATTGGCCATGAAGAACGGCGACGTGCGCTACTACTATTTGGATACCGATTCCTACCTTGAATTGAAATTGGAAATTCAAACCACCGTGCGCGGAACGTTGCAGGAGACCGAATCGTATTTCGGCGATTACGAGCAGGTTGCCGGAATCTATTTTCCCTTCGCCATTGAACAGGCGCAAAAGGGAAGTTCGCAGCGGCAAAAGATCAGCGTGGACAAGATCGAGATGAATACGCCGATCGATGATTCGCGGTTTGCCATGCCGGTGCTCAAACCCGCGCCAGGGACTGTCAAGTGATCTCCGGCAATCAGCCAAGTGCCCGGCAGTAGGTTTCCTGGGAGCGCGGCATGCTGGCCCCGGTTTGCCCGCTCCTATAAAGCGAAGAAGGTTGTTTTGCTGGGTTTCGCTCTGTGACTTTGGTTAGGCAGCTGAGGACAAGAAAATCATGATGATGTTTTTCCGTCGTTTGGCGGTAGTTGCAATTCTTCTTGCAGGCGCGGGCGCGCCCATGGTGCTGGCGCAGGATGCCAAGTTCGACTCCGACACCATTTCCGGCCTCGGTGCGCGGAACATCGGCTCGGCAACGATGAGCGGGCGGGTGGCGGCGATTGCGGCCGCCAAGGAAGACGGGCGGCTCACCGTGTACATTGGCGCAGCCAGCGGCGGGGTGTGGAAGTCCACGAATGGCGGAACCACCTACAAGCCGGTATTCGACAAGACTACGGCGCAATCGGTCGGTGCGATTGCCATCGACCCGCAAAACTCGAAAACCGTTTGGGTGGGCACTGGCGAGTCCTGGACGCGCAACAGCGTGTCCATCGGCGATGGCATTTATAAGTCGGTGGATGGCGGCGACAACTGGACCAATATGGGGTTGCCGAATTCCGAGCGCATCTCGAAAATTATCGTGAATCCCAAAGACAGCAACACAGTGTATGCCTGCGTGCCAGGAAAGCTTTGGAGCGACAGCGACGACCGTGGACTGTACAAAACGACCGACGGCGGAAAAACCTGGAACAAAATCTTGCAGGGTGCGAATCTTTCGACCGGCTGCTCCATGATCTCGATGAGTTCGCAGGATCCCAACGTATTGTTCGCGGGAATGTGGGACTTCCGGCGCAAAGGCTGGACCTTCCGTTCGGGCGGCGATAGCCCCGCGGCGCCCAGCGCCAGCGGGCTTTTTGTTTCAAGCGATGGCGGTGCGACGTGGAAGGGTTTGGACGAGAAGTCCGCGCCAGGATTGCCGGCCAAGCCCTGGGGGCGCATCGCGGTTACCGCGGCGCCCTCGAAACCGAGCGTAGTGTACGCGATGATCGAGTCGACACGCAGCGCCCTGTTTCGTTCCGATGATGGCGGCAAAACCTGGAAAGAATTGGACCGCAGCCAGTTAATGGTGTGGCGGCCATTCTATTTCGCGAATTTGATCGTCGATCCCAAAAATGAAAATCGTTTGTTCAAGCCGGACCTGGGATTGATTCTCAGTGACGACGGCGGCAAAAGCTTCAGCGGCGCGGGGGCGGCGCACGGCGATTTTCACGATCTGTGGGTCGATCCGGACAACACCGATCACATCATCGCCGGTGACGACGGCGGTGTATGGTATTCGAGCGACGGCGGCAATACTTTTTTGAAGAGCGAAAATCTTCCGATTTCGCAGTTCTATCACGTGAGCACCGACACGGCCGATCCTTATCACGTCTTCGGAGGATTGCAAGATAACAGCGCGTGGATTGGGGATTCGGCCTATCCCGGCGGTATCAGCAACAGCCGCTGGGAGAATTTGTGGGGCGGCGACGGGTTCTGGGCCTTCGCGGATACCGGGGATCCCAACTATGCATATGTGGAGGCGCAGGGCGGGCACATCGGACGCGTGAATCTGAAAACGCTGGAGTCGCGCAACATCGACCCTCAACAGAATTATGGCGAAGGCAAACTGCGGTTCAACTGGAATACGCCGATCCACATGAGTCCCAACGAAAAAGGGACTATCTATATCGGCGCGCAGTTTCTATTCCGTTCGCGGGACCACGGGCAGACCTGGGATCGCATTTCGCCGGACTTGACTACCAACGATCCGGAGAAGCAGAAACAAGAAGAGTCCGGCGGGGTGACCGTAGACAATTCCTACGCGGAAATGCACACCACGATCTATTCGATCAGCGAGTCGCCGAAGGATGGGCAAACCGTGTGGGTCGGGACCGACGACGGCAACCTGCAGCTTACACGCGACGGCGGCAAGAACTGGACCAATGTTGCCGGCAACGTGCCCAACCTGCCCAAAGCTTCCTGGGTTTCCTGGGTGGAGGCCAGCCGTTACGATGCGGCGACCGCCTATGCGGTGTTCGATCGCCATACCTTCGGCGACATGACCCCGTATGCTTTCAAGACCAACGATTATGGGAAGACTTGGACGCCGGTCATCGCCGCCACTAGCGGCGTGCGGGGGTTTGCTCACGTCATCAAGGAGGATACCGTGGTCAAGGATTTGCTGTTCCTTGGCACGGAGTATGGCCTGTGGATTTCGCTCGACGGCGGAAAGCAATGGGCGCAATACAAGGGGCATGAATTTCCCGATGTGCCCGTGCGCGACATTGTGGTGCAACCCCGGGAATCGGACCTGGTCATCGCTACCCACGGGCGCGGGATCTGGATCATCGACGACATCACCCCGCTGCGGAAATTGACGCCGGACATTATGGCGCAGGATGCAGTGTTCCTGATGGGCAAACCTGCGCAACAGCGTTTCAATTCGAATGGCGGCTGGGCGGAAGGCAATGGCACATTCTTCGGGCCCAATCCGCCGGACGCGGCGCTGATTACCTATTATCAGAAGAAGCGCCATATTTACGGCAAGATGAAGCTGGAAATCTTCGATCCACAAGGCAAGCTGGTGGACACCCTGGCGCCCAACAGCCGGCGCGGGATCAGCCGCGTGGAGTGGCCCATGCGCCTGAAGGCGCCGCACGTGCCGCCTGCTGCAACGGCGGCCTTTGAAGCTGCACAGGGACCGCGCGTGCTTCCGGGAACCTACACCGTAAAGCTGACGCGCGGCAAAGATGTCTTCACCACGGAGATGAAGATCACACTGGATGCCCGCGCGAAATACACGGAAGCGGATCGTGCGGAGGAGTTTGCCGCCGCGATGCGCGTTTACAACCTCCTCGGCGACATGAGCTTTGACGTGGACAACATTAATGCCGTGCATGACGCATTGCTCGAGCGGGCGGCGCCAGCGGGCCGGGACGCGGCGCTGGCCAAGCACCTCGGCGAGCTGGCCGACAAGCTCGAAGAGATGCGCAAGAAAATCGTGGCCACCAAGGAAGGCGGCGCGGTTACCGGCGAAGAGCGCATTCGCGAGAAGACCACGGCGCTCTATGGTGAGTTGCTGGGCTATGAAGGGCGCCCGGCGGATTACCAACTGGCACGCATCGACTCGCTCGCCAAGGACTTAAAGGACGTGACGGATGCCTTCGACGCGTTCGTGGCCAAGGACTTGCCGGCGGTGAATAAATCTCTGAAGCAGAAAAAGCTGCAAGAGATTCAACCATTAACGCGAACGCAATGGGAGGCGGCAGCGGAGGATTCCGCCGTGCCGGGCGGCGCCGGTTCGCACATGTTCTGGGACCGAGATTAACAGCCCATTTTTCAGCCAGCTAAATTTTGCAGCCAGGGCTCGACCACCAGGCAAAGAACCATAAACCGAAACTGGAAGCGCTGGGTTAAAGACCGGCAGTCGACACTATCGGCAGCAGCGACTACAAAAGCGAAAGCGGAAAGTGCCGACCACGCGGCCCCTTTTACGTGCCGAGCGGGTGCTCGAGTTTGCCGTCGCAGGAGTCGCTTTCTTTGGCGACCAGCGTGGGGCTTTCCCAGGGTTCCACCCAATGCTTTACGCCCTCGAGGCCAATAAGGGTGCCGGTCCATCCGCAGTGGCAGCGCGGATCGAACAGATGGGCGTCGGCAAGTTCCAGATTGCTTTGCGTACTGGCGCAAGCCGAGGCAAGTGGCCTGCCGCAAGCCTGACAGCGGAACAGAAATACATGAGCGAATTCAATGTTTGCGGCCACTTGGCACCTCAGTTTCGGGATTCGACGCGTAAGAGTCTACCACGGGTGTCACGGAGTTTGGTTTGGCCCTTGCGCCGCAAAAGCTTGGATGCACGGGCTCGCCGAGGAGTAATCCGGGCGGGAGAAAGAGCTGTGTGGGGATTTGGTATCATGCTGAAAAAAAATAAGTTACGGTTCTTGGTTCCTGGTTAGCAGATTTTCTTCTCCGCTCCCGACTCGTTCGCGGACAAGCTCGAATCAAGATCAAGCGTGTTTTCCCCGGGAGCGCGAACCTTGAGTGAAATCGCAGGACAACGGCGTCCCGGGCCAAGACAAAAGGCAGGGGTCTGAAGACCCGCCGCTTCCCGGGGATGCGCAAGCCAGGGCCCCCCTTCTAGGGAAAATTATGGCTGGTCCAGGGCGGGCGTGCCGGTGCGCTGAGCAACGATTTTGCGGGCATTCTGGTAGAGGGCCCGGGCTTGGGGAACGGATTCGGCGGCTTTTTCTACTTGTGGATCGGCCAGGAGCAGGACCTTGAAGCCTTCTTGTTGGCCGAAAGTGGACATAAACACTTCTTGCTTTATCTTGCGCTTGATCCAGTCGAGGTTTTCGGCGATTTCCGGCTCCGTGTAGTGGACGTTGTGCTGGGTGAGGTAGTCGCGGAAGGACTTCATCATGGCGTCGTCGACTACAAAATCCTTGGTGATGGTGGGCTTGGTGCCGAGGTAGTGGCGAGTGAAGCCGCCGACGCCGGTTTCCGCGCCGAACAGCACGTCGTTGCGGAGGAGTTCGGTTTCAAATTTGTTCAGCTTGGGAGCGGCGACCAGGATGTCCGGGGTGATGCCGCCCCCGCCGGTGACCTGGCGCCCGCTATCGGTGAGTTTCACCTCCGTGGGATGCTCGGGAACTTTGCGTTCGTAGTGATATTCGTAGAGGGAGACGGATTTGTAGTCGCGCTGGATGAGGCGGCCGCTGGGGGTGTAGTAACGGGCGGTGGTGAGCGCCAGGCCGGTATTTTCACTGAGCGGCGTTACCGTTTGTACCAGGCCTTTGCCGAATGTGGTTTCGCCCACGATCAAGCCGCGGTCGTGGTCTTGCACGGCGCCGGATACGATTTCTGTGGCGGACGCGGAGTTGTTGTTGACGAGGATGACGAGGGGCACGGTGTCGCCACGATTGCCGCGGACCGCGGTGTAGGGGCGATTGGGAGAGTTGCGCCCGTGATGGGAGACGATCAACTGGCCTTTGTCGAGAAACATGTCGCTGACGGCTACGGCTTCATTCAGAAGGCCGCCGGGATTGCCGCGCATGTCGAGAATTAAGCCGTCGAGGGACGGAGCGTCAAGTTCGTGCATAGCGTCGGCGATTTCGCGATCGGTGGTTTCGTTGAAAGGTCCGGGGAAGCGGATATAGCCGATGCCGGGCTTGAGCATGAATGCCAGGTCGACGGAGCGGCGAGGAATTTCATCGCGGGTGACGGTGAAAACGAGTTGATCGGGAAAGCCTTCGCGGGCGATGGTGATTTTGACCACCGTGCCCTTGGGGCCCTTTAAGAGATCAGCGACTTCGCTGGTGCTGAGTCCGTCGGTGGATTTGTCGTCCACCTTCATGATGACGTCGCCCGGACGGATGCCGGCGTTGAAGGCCGGGGCACCAACGTAGGGAGCCATGACCATGGTGCGATTTTCATGGGGGGCCACGGTCATGCCAACGCCGTAGTAGCGGCCGCGTTGATCTTCGCGGAGGAGCGCGAATTGCTTGGCATCGAAGAAATTGGAGTGGGGGTCGAGAACGCGCAGCATGCCGGGGATAGCGCCTTGGTAGACGGATTTATCGACATCGACCGGCTCGGCGTAATTGGCCTGGACGACGTCGAGAGCCTTGGTGAAGTCGCGGACCGATGATTGATAATCGTCAGCGTTATTGGTGGTGGCCTTGACGTTGGGGCCGTAGATGCCGCCAAGTACGGCGGATAAGAGCAGAACAGCAATGACCAAAACTAGCCCGCGGCGTTCCGGTTTCATGCGCACCTCGCGCGAAACTGCACTGAGTCGTCTCAGGAAAGCTTCAAGAGTACAGACGTACCGTAGGGGCCAAAGGAAAGCCCAACCCGCATTTCGGAGCTAAAGCTTCGCCCTTAAAGTGCAAGTCTGAGACTGCCTCTCTCCAGCGATTATAGCATGACGTAATCTGAAGTTTGACAGGGCCCGCCACCCTTCCTATGATGCATTGAGTACCGAAAACGGCTAGATTCGACGTCATGCTCAGCGTTCCGCACATGATCGTGGTGTTTATCATCGTCCTGGTGGTTTTCGGGCCGAACAAGTTGCCGGAGCTTGCCCGCGGGCTGGGCAAGCTGATGGCGGAGTTTCGCAAGGCGTCGGCGGATTTTAAGGGCGCCTTCGAACAGGAAATGCGCGATTTGGAGCGGCAGACGATGCTGGCGGAGCGGAAAAAGGCGGCGGAGGCGGCGGCAGCGTCCGCCGCGGCGGCGGCTCCCGCGCCACCCGCGACGCTGGCGACTCCTGCCGGGACCGACACGCAGCCTGGGGTCTCGGCCGATACGCGCGCGACGGAGGGTTTGCTAGCCACGCCTGCCGTTGCGACCGTCGCACGAGGCCACGCCGAGGAGTCCCCGGTTCCCGTCGAGCAGACCGCAAGCGCCTCAGAGGACGGCCTATCCCGGTCTGAGAACACCATTGGCAATGGTCACGCCGTCTTAGATTCGCAGCCGGAAACTCCCGCAACCGCCGCCGCGCACGATCCCGCACATGACTCCCAACAACCCGCTTGAGGCTAGCGAAGAGCTGACGAAGGCCGCGGAGGCCGAGACCCTTAGCAGCACACCCGTTGCAGCGCCCGTGGTTTTGCCGGACGAAGAGCCCGGCGGGGCGATGACTTTTTTCGAGCACCTCACGGAGCTGCGGAAGCGGTTGATCAATTCGCTGATTTCTCTGGCGATCGGGGCCTTCATCGGGGTATCGCTCGCCAGGTATCTGATCACCGTGATCACCAAGCCCATCATTAAGGCTTTGACTGAGGCCAAACAGAACCCGCACCTGTTTTATACGCATCCTGCGGGTTATCTGAATTTGTACCTCACGCTCGGTGTTTATCTGGGAATCGTGATTGCTGCGCCTTACGTGCTGTATCAAATCTGGCTGTTTGTCGCTCCGGCGCTGTACAAGCACGAGCGGAGTGCGATATCCGGTTTCGTAGCTTCCACATTTTTCTTGTTTCTCGGTGGTATCGCATTTGGTTATTACGTGGCGCTGCCCTACATGCTCAAGTTCCTCGTGAGTTTCCAAGGGAACGTGGGGCCAATCGAGCCGATGATCACCACCAACGACTACTTCGATTTGGTGTTGATGGTGCTGCTTGGCTTTGGAATCGTTTTTGAACTGCCTATTCTGGTCTTCTTTCTGTCGTTGTTCGGGATCGTGACGCCCAAGTTTCTGTGGACCAACATCCGTTATGCGATTTTGGTGATATCCATTGTGGCCGCGGTTATCACGCCGAGTCCGGACGCGACGACTATGCTAATTTTTATGGCTCCAATGATCGGGTTGTACGTGGTGAGTATTGGAGTGTCGGCGGTGGTGGTGAATAAACGGAACAAGCGCTTGGCCGCGGAGCAGAACGCGGCGTGACGGTCTCGGGGATGAGGCTGTTTCGGAGGAAGGGTGTGCGCGAGAGTATCCGGGTGGCGGGATGGACGGCGCTGCTGATTCTTGGCGGGATTGCCGGTTGCAAATCGCAGGCGGATACTCGCAACGCTGCGGCGAAGAATCCGCCCATGGGCCAGACTAGCGCGGCTCCCAATGCGGCGTTATCGCCTGCGGATGCCCTCAAGGCCGCGCAGGCTTTAGGTGGACCGCAGCCGGATGACAACGCGCCAGCGGCGCCACAGACGGGCGGAATTGATGGTCACCGGGCCCTTGAGCTGGTGGCCAAGCAGCTGGCGTATGGGCCGCGACCTTCAGATTCAGCGGCGCTGCAACAGTTGCAGAGCTTTTTGAAAGCGGAGTTGGCGGGTTACGGGTGCACGCTGGATGTGGATGATTTTCAGGTGGACACGCCCGTGGGGCACCGCAAGATGGAAAACATACTGGTGAAAATTCCGGGACAGAAGCCGGGGATCATTTTGTTGGGGACGCACTACGACACCGCGACGCTGCCCGGGTTTGTGGGGGCGTTTGACGCGGCGTCTTCGACAGCCATCATGCTGGAGATTGCGCGGAGTCTTTGTGGGCCTTCCGTGCAGCCGGCAAAGTACAGCGTGTGGATTGCGTTTTTTGACGGCGAGGAAGCGCAGAACAACGGGCAGTGGAGCGACACAGATAGCGTGTACGGGAGCCGGGAGATGGCGGCGCGGCTGTCAAACAGCGGGGATTTGCCGAAAGTCCGGGCGTTTATGCTGGCTGATCTGGTGGGCGGGAAGACTGCACATTATAAGCGGGATACCGCGTCGACAGCGTGGCTGGTGGATTTGGTTTGGAAGGTGGCGGGGCGCCTGGGGTATACCGATGTTTTCGTGGATGACACATCGACCATGGGTGGCGATGACGATTTTCCGTTCTTGAATCGCAAGGTGGCGGCGGTGGATGTGTTTGATTTTGATACATTGAACGACGCGCCGTATTGGCATAATCAGAACGGGGCCGATACGCTGGACAAGATCAGTGCGAGAAATTTGGCGATTACCGGGCACGTGTTTTTGGAGACGGTGAAGGAGTTGCAGGCTAAGTAGTCGAAGGATCGAAGCAAAAAACGTTCGGGCATGCGAATCTAGAGAATCCCCACTACATTGAAGATCCAACGCATCGCGGTGAAGGCGTCGTCGGGAAAATACTTCGTGGTTTGCGGTCAAGGGGTGTTGCGGGAATTGGCCGCGGAGATCTCGCGTTTGGGGGAATTTTCCAGC
>JBEKSZ010000056.1:0-27956 GCA_049516615.1 Candidatus Acidiferrum sp.
ATTGCTCACGCATTTGTGGCCCCGCTGCTTTTCGCCACCTGGGCGGCCGGAATTTCCTCGCTCGAGGGCAGTCCCGCGGAAACCCGGGTGTACGGGATCGTGGTCCGCCGCGCGCTGCTTTCCCGGGCCAGTTCAAGGATCTGCATCACGTTGATGGCCCACTGCGGGCTGACCGCCAGCTCCGCGCGGTGGCGCAGGGCGTCACGAAGATTCTGGTAGAAATCGCGATAGTCGCAGGGCTCGCCCGGGATGCTCTGGCGCCGGAAACCGTCGCCCTCGGGAGTGGTCAACACCCCCCAATTCTTTTTCGGTTCGCGCCCCCAGGCACCGCGCGCGGCGATATTTCCCGCGCGCAAGCGAAGTTCCTGCGGATCAAAAGATTGTTTGACGAATGTGCCGAGCGTGCCTTGCAAGACAAAACGCGGCCGCGTGGCCGCGGCCAGAATTGCGGAACTGAGCGTGGCGCGCAAAGCGCCGGGATAGTGCAGGGTAACGTCGAAGGAATCATCGGCGACAGCGCCATCGCGTACGATGCGAATGTCCGCGGTGATGGCTTCCGGTTCGCCGAAAAGAGTCAGCGTGTGGTCCACCAGATGCGGGCCGATGTCGAACCACAAGCCGTTACCGGGACCAACCTGTTCGCGCCACACTCCGTGTTTTAGCGCGGGGCGATAGCGATCATAGTGCGTTTCAAAGGTAACGATGCGACCGAGTTTGCCCGCGGCGACGATCTTGCGGATCGCCGCAAAATCACCATCATAGCGGCGATTTTGGTACACGGTGATGACCCGGCGCTGTTCCTTGGCGAGTTGCACCAGCTCGACGGCTTCAGGAAGTGTGGGCGTGAAAGGCTTGTCGACCAGCACGTCGCGGCCAGCCTCAATGGCGCGCCGCGCAAACTCGTAATGCGTGTGGTTGGGCGAAGCGATAACGATCAAGCGAATTTCCGGAATGCTCAAAACCTCGTCGAAGCTGCGCAGGATACGCGCCTGCGGATACGTTTGCGCGGCCTGATCGCCCGTACGCTCGACGATGGCCGCCAGATGCAGCCCCTTCACGCGGCTGATGACCGGCGCGTGAAAGGCCCGGCCGGCAAGACCGTATCCGACCAGAGCAACGTGAATGGCGCGCGCCGGAACCTTGCCGGGTTCGCCGGGCGACGCAGCGCTTCGAGGAATTGGGCCCGCTTCGCTCATGGATTCAGCTCGCTCCCTTGGCAGCGGCGTTTGGAATGATGAATTTCTCCATGGCCTTGGCGAAACCTTCATCCTCGCTCGAAGTGGTCACGTAGGTCGCGGACTTTTGCACTTCGGGGCTGGCCTGGCCCATGGCGATGCTCACGCCGCTTTTCTTGAACATGTTGACGTCGTTGGGCATGTCGCCGATGGTGGCGATTTGCGACGCGGGAATTTTCAGAATGTCCATGAAGGCAAGCACCACTTCGCCCTTGTTGGCTTTCGGCGAGGTGACGTCGAGATAGTAGGGTTGCGAGCGCGCCGCCGAGGCTTGATCGCCGGTGGCGTCTTGCACATCCTTTTCGCAGCGCGCGACGAGATCGAGATCGTCGCTGACGCCAACAATTTTTGCAATGCGTTCGCTAAGGGAGTGGATATCGCTTGTGACCTTGGGAGGAAATTTAACCGTCCACTGCTCGCGGGCGACGTGTGGAGCGCTGACGTCGCGCACGAACCAGTCCTTGTCGGTGTAAATCCAGGCATCGAGTTTATGATCGAGGATCAATTGCAACGCTTTTTTCACCACATCGCGGGGAAGGAAATTTTCGCGCACGACGGTTTTCAGGTCGGGCTGAATCAACACCCCACCGTTGAATGCTGCCACGGGCTCAGAGATTTCCAGCGGATCAATGAGCATGGCCATACCCATGGGGGGGCGGCCGCTGGTGATGGCGAATTTGATGCCCACGTCCCGCATTTTGTTGATGGAGGCCACCGCGCGCTCGGTCAGAATTTTCTCCTTGGTGACCAGGGTGCCGTCAACGTCAGCGATAACCAGCGTGATTTCCTGCGTGTTCGTCGGTGTCATGTTCATTGCTCCTGGTAATTCCACAGCAGTCCGCCGTCTACAAAAAGGGTGGTGCCCGTGGCGTAGTTGGAGTCCTCGGAGGCCAGGAAGCTGGCGAAGCCCGCGACGTCGGAGGTGGTGCCTAGACGATTCAGGGGGATGTTGCCAAGTAAATCGCCGAGTTTAGCGGGATCGTTCAGGAGGTTTTTGTTGATGGGCGTTTCGATGGCGCCGGGGGCGATGGAATTGATGGTGATGCCAAGCGGTGCGAGTTCGATGGACAGGTCGCGCGTCAGCATTTTTACGGCTCCCTTGCTGGCGCAGTAGGTGGCGAAGTGGGGGAAAGGAAGTTCTTCGTGGACGCTGCTGATGTTGATGATCTTGCCCCCGGTTTTGGCGGCGATATGGTGTTTGACGAAGGCCTGGGTGATGAAGAACAGGCCCTTGAGATTTACGTTGAGTACGAAGTCAAAATCTTTTTCCGTAATGTCCCAGAAGTCGGCGCGCTTTTCGACCCCCGCGTTGTTGACGAGGATGTCCACGCGGCCGAGCTGTTTCTCGGTCTCCGCGATGAAGCGTTCGCCGTCCGGGATTTTGGAAACATCGCACTGGATGGCCACGGCGTGGCCGCCGCCGGATTTTAGCTGCTCCACCACTTTTTGCGTGCCGGCCTGGTCAGAGAGATAGCAGATGGAAACGGTGGCACCGTCGGCGATGAAGCGCTGGGCGATGCCGAGGCCGATGCCTTGGTTGCCGCCGGTGATGGCAGCGACTTTGCCTGCGAGACGGCCGTTGGTATTGGCGGTCATATGGATGTGAATCCTCCCGGCCAGTTAGATGAAGCGCCGTGCGCCGTGGCTCAAAGGATTTCAGCGGGGAGCCCGGGCGCATTGGCGAATGGAGAGTATATACGGGAGCGGGTGGTCGAGGGTGAACGGGGATGATGAACTGCGGGATTTCTGGGGAGTGCGGATTCCATAGGAGCCAGCGATTTTGTACGAGAGGTGTCGCGAAAGTGCTGATTCTAAACGCGTTGAACAGATATCGCAAGCTCCGAGGAAATCGGAATGGGTTCTTTGTAGGCGAGGATGGCGTCGGGCCGGAACCGTCGGCGGTGTATCGGATGGTGGAACTGGGAGTGGAGTGGAGTCTCTGAAGGTGACGGCGGTCCATCTGTTAAGGCAGGAAATTGGCGATGCCGAAGTAGGGGTGGGTACCTTCACCCCCTCCGAGAGCGACGGCCATGCGGAAGACGACGTCCTTGCCAAGATAGATGGCGACGCCACCGCCGAAGCTTTGGTGCATGTCGGAAAAGTCCAGATCGCTCTTGCGCAGAGCCACTTTGCCGGCGTCGTAATTCACGAGCAGCCCCAAATGGTCACAGACGGTGCGCATGACGCCCGGCTTGCAGGGGGCGCATTCCTGGCAGAGCTTTCGGTCGTACTCGGCTTGCACAGCCATCAGGTCCGGACCGCGGAAACGATAGTCCTTGAAGGCGCGCAGCGAAGGCTCATTGTCGATGTCCGAGCCGCCAAGGGTTTCTTGGAGGTAGAAGGGGACGGCGTTGCCGGAACTTGCTTGGGAGACGGAGTAACGCCACATAAAGGAGAAATAGTTTTGCTCGATGGCCCCGCCGTGTTTTTTCTTTTCCGGATAGAAGCGATGCTCGAGGTGGGTTTCCAAGCGCTGAAAGGAGTAATGACCGGTTTCGCTGTCGTGAAAAAAGTCGTAGGCGACGCGATAATTGATTTCAAAGCGTTCGGCAAAACGTTTGTGCGGGCCGAGGAAAACCTGGGTGTGCACGAAAGGCGGCTGGGACGCCAACCCGGGAGCGGTTTGCTCGGTGTATTCCTTCTGAATCGAGACGATGTCTTGGCCCGCAACGCCGGCGATGCTGGGCCAGAGACCCTCGAAAGTAGCGCCTGCCGAGAGCCAGGAAATTTTGGGGACTGGCGTGGACATGGCGATGCCCGCGCGGGTGTCGCGCTCGCTGAACTTGACGGAGTCATTGACGTTGGTGTTTGGTCCAATACCGTAGAAGGGCAAGGTTGGCATTGAGCGATTGCGAGCATAGAAATCGAAAGCCAGGGCTTGTTGCGAGGGGTTCCAATCCGCCACGACGGGGATCTGGCTGTTCAATGCGAGTTCAGCAAACCAGAACTGGCGGATGGTGATGACGGACGTGGCGACTAACTGATTCTGCGTGCCGTTCTTGGCGTCGGGATCGTATTCATAACGGCCTCCGCCTCCGACACCGCTGCCCGGGACGATGCTCTGCGCGATGAAATGAAACGGACGCGCGGTGACCGTGGAAGTCGCGCAACTGAACAGCTTTTGCAGAAAATCCTGAGAGAAAGAACAATTGCGTTTCCAGTTCGCCCAATCGGTGGTTTCCGTCACGGGGCTAGGGTTGGCAGGAAGGCTTTGAGCTAGCACGACGCGTATTCCCAAAGCTGAGAAAGCCAGCAAGACGGTCGCGCAAGTAAATAAGACTCTAGACAGATGGTTTCGACCAGACACGCGCCCTCCTCTAGTTGTTTGCTCCCCGCACGTTGGGGTGGATTTTGCCGTAGACGCTTTTCAGATAGGCGGAGGCCTGAGCTTCGGTCTTTATCTCGTCGGGATTGGTGCCGGACCGCTGCGCGGGCGGAAGGCGCTGCTGCTCGAGCATTGCGGCTTGCTGGACCTGAGCGCGAAGATGTTCGTTGATGGGTTGGGCCAGCTGCGCGGCGGTCGGCGGCTCGGATGTTGCGCCCGGGCCCAGATTGATTTTGTCCTCACGCGGAATATCCAGCGTGAGATTCTTCTCAAAGGTGTTGGCCTGCGCGTCGCGCCTGGTGAGGCTGGCGTTGGCGACGTTTGGCAGGAGTAATTTCAGTGCCGTGGCAATGATGGAACTGTGATCGTAGACCGTTGAATCGATGGTTCCCGCTGCAATGTAAGGCGAGATCAAGACCGCAGGTACGCGTACGCCGAGGCGGGTGAAATCGAAGGGCGGGTCTAGCGAATCCGGCGATCCAGCCCAGATCTTTGAGTCGGGGTTTACGGTAGAGGGTGGAGTTACATGATCGTAAAGCCCGCCGTGCTCGTCGTAGACAATGACCAGCAGCGTGGAGTTGCGAACCTTGGTATTTCCCCATATGGCATTAAAGACTTTTTGGATCAGGGCTTCGCCTTCTTTGACGTCGTGATCGGGATGCTGATCACTGGCGGCGAATGCCGGCTGGCCGTCGCCGCCGGCGGAGTTTGCAAAGCGTGGCTCGAGGAAACTATAGGCGGGAAGATCATTGTCGGAGCACGCCGCAATAAAATCGTCGTCGAAAGAGCCGAAATAATCGGAGTTTCCCGCCAGGCCGTTAAAGGTCGAGGCCATCGTGGAGTCGTGATAATAAATCATGGCGTCCACTTTGTTTTGGTTGAGCCGCTCGTAGATGGTGGTAGAGAGGTTGCGCCAGTCAATGCCCATGTCCACGCGGCCGATGGACGTAGCGGCATGCATGAAGGCGCGATTGGGAAAGGTGGGTCCTGGAAGGGAGGAGAACCAGCGGTCGCAGACGCAGAATTGCTGAGCCAAATTCACTAGCACCGGCAAGGTTTGGGGCGAGAAGCATTTCATGATGCGATGGGCGTCTTGCGGGCTGAGATTTTTTCCTTCGTAACTCCGGACAAACCCACTCATCGAAGGGTTTTGCGTAACGGGCGTGGCGGGATCGCCGTATAGTTGCGTGAGAACGTCGAATCCAGCATGGCCGGGGTCGGCAGTTAGGTCGCCCGCATAGTTTGCGTCACTCGAGACTTGGGCGATGCCGCCAGCGGAGTCTGTATTCGTTTCGTTGCCCTTCAATCCGTCGATCGCCCAAGCGGCACTCCTCGCAAATCCGAGCATGTGGTCGAAGGAGCGGTTTTCCATCATCAGCACGACGATATGTTTGAGACTGTTTAGGCCGGCGGCCACAGGGACACCTCCATGCATTTGCAAACGATGGAATCTGCCGGGGTAGTGATCTTTGCGTGCGAACCGTTTCATTCGGTGGCGGTATCGGCGGCAATCTGGAGACGCGCGTCCTTACCGAGACGGGGAAAACTGCGTGGAGATTACGAGGGCTTGGCGAGAGAGGGAGCGCCAGCGGTTGCTGGGAAGAGTGATTTTATGGGGATGGCGACCGAACCCAGGTTGCCGGAGGCGGCATCGCGGAGGATGATGCGGAGCTCGGCGGATTGCGGGGCGATGGTGACGTGGCGGAGAAGGATTAGGCCAGCGGTGGACATGTAGGTGAATTGCTTGTCGTCGAGGCTGACGTCGAAGTGTTGTTTTTCGGCGGATTGCACGTCGCCGGTTGGAGAGGTCTGGACGAACATCATGTCGATGGCGCCTTTGCGATAGCCAGAAGAGATTTGCAGCAGGAGTTGTTTGGGGTCGAGGGCGATGCGCAGTTCGAATTTGCGGTCGGAAGCGGGATCGACGGATTTGGCGGCGACGATTATGCCGAGATTGGTGGCTTCAAGGGGACTGAAGGCGGCGTCCTCGAGGGCGGATTTGATGCTGTTTTCGGAGTTGGCTAGCTCGGGGACGGCGAAATAGCCTTTGCGATAGCGGAGCCGGATCCCGGAAGTTTTTACCTGGATTCTGATTTCGCGGAATTTGCCGTCCCAGGAGTTGTGATCCGGGTAGAAACCGATGGTATAGGCGAAGCGGCCGTCGTCAAAGGCGCGGCGGATGCCCTCGCGAATGTCGTTATTGCCATAGAAGGCGACGCCGCCGGTGCGCTCAGCGAGGAGATTGAAGGAGTCGAGGCGGTCGCGGCGATTGTTAAAGCCTTGCGCGGCGAGAGTGGTGGCGGGCAGACGATTGTCGGGGCTCATGCCCGCGCTGAGTTCGACGCCGTGAACATCAACGGGATAAATAGAGATGTTGGCGCGGTTCAAGGCCTGAATGGCGGGATTGATGTCGGGGAGGCTGGTTTGCAGGTCGCGATCGGGACGGACGAGCTCGTTGGGGTTGCCGCTGCCGCCTACGGGCTGATTGGTGGCTTCTGAAGCGCCGGGGGCGGAAGAATTGGCGAAGGACATGACGTCGCGATCAGGCAAGCCGATGCTGTTGATGCCGATTTGGAGCGGGAAGCCGCCGGATATCCAGACAAGGCTTTTGCGCCCGGGGACGACAGCGACGTGATTGGCGATAGCGGCGATGGCGTTGGCGGTGGAGATAACGCTGTTCTCGGTGCTCTGGTCGGCGATCTGTCCGTTGGCGTTGTTCAAGGAGTTTTGCAATTGCGTGAAACCGGGGTCGCCAAAGCTATCGACGAGATCGATCATGGCGGTGTTGGAGGCGTCAAAGGCGGCGGTTTCCTTAGGGGTGAAATGGCTGACGGCGTTGACAAGGGCGGTCGAGTCCTCGGTGAAGTCGTGGAGGATGAGGAGCTTGGTGGTGAGGGCGTAGATGGCGACGTGGTCCTGCGGTTTCATGGACTGGAGAAATTTGAGAATTTGTTTGCGGACGTAGCTCTGGTCTTCGGCGGAGGTGTTGAGAGCGTCAAACAGCAGGATGGTGACGGCGCCGGGATCCTGACCTTTGAGGTCGTAGCGATTGGTGAACATGTTGGGGGGAAAGACGACGGGAGGTTTTGCGGGGGCGGGAATTGCCGGCGTGAAGGCGGAGATGGTCTGCGGAGCGCCCTGGTCGGAGAGGGAGAAGTCGTCTTTGGTGAGGCCGGTGACGGGGTTGCCGTGGTTATCGAGGGCCACTACCGAGACCTGGACGAGACGGGTGGTCGAGCGGATGGCGGGTTGCGGCGCGGTGGAGGCGACGACGGACTGCGCTTGGGCGACGAGGGCAGGCTCGAAGATCAAAAGGGTGCAGAGAAATGCGGCGGCAGGGCGATCGAGCATGCGGGACTCCTTGGTGCGGACGGCCTAGCTACTTTAGTGGATGGGGAGAGCGGTCACAAGTCGGACCGGGTGGCGTGACGGGGTGGCGGAGCCCGCGGTTTCAAGGATGCGGGCGGTGATTCTAGGACGGGAGCGTTGTGAATGGTGAAGCGTCAGAGTCAGATCGCGGCGCTGATGTTGATTCTCGCGGGCCTGGCGGCGGAGAGCGTTGCGGGGCAGGAGATTCCGGTGGTCACGGGACAAACTTTGGCGGGTAAGGACGTGAAGTTGCCGGCCGACGTGCGCGGAAAAGTAGCCATCCTGATCATGGGCTTTTCCAAGAATTCGAGCGCGCAGACCGGGGCGTGGGGAAAGCAGGTGGCCGAGGGGCCGGGGAAAGATGCCGGCGTGGTGTTTTACCAGTTGCCGATGCTCGAGTCCGTGCCGCGGATGATCCGGGGCATGGTGACGAGGTCCATTCGCAATGACACCGCGCCCGAAATGCAAGAGCATATGCTGCCCATTTTTGAAAAAGAGAAGGAGTGGAAAAGCCTGGTAAAATTTTCCGCGGCAGACGATGCGTACCTACTGGTTTTGGACGGCCAAGGGAAAGTGGCGTGGTTCGGAAATGGAATCTGGACGCCAGAAGCGTTTAGAACGCTGCGGACCGTGGTGGCCAAGCTACTCGCGAGCAGCGGCGCGGCCTGATAGCGGATGCAAATTGCGGTTGATGCGATTCAGGGAAGCAGTTGGTAGCTGACAAAGGCGAGGCGTTTGCTGTCCGGGGACCAGGAGGGGACGTTGATGGTGCCTTGGCCGCCGAACAACTTCGCGAGGATGGTGATTTTGTGATCCGCTAGGGACATCAGGCGGAGCGTTACGTCTTTGTTTTCCGGATGTCCGACCACTTCTTTTTCGAAGGAGAGCAGGACGATCCATTTGCCGTCCGGGGAGGGGTGGGGAAACCAGTTGTTGAATTCGTCGTTGGTGATTTGTTCCTGCGCTGAGCCGTCGGGACGCATACGCCAGATTTGCATTTGGCCGGTGCGGACGGAGTTGAAATAGATATAGGAGCCGTCAGGGGAATAGTCGGGGCCGTCGTCGAGGCCTTCGGCTGTGGTCAGGCGGGTTTCGTCGCCGCCGGTTATTGGAATCGTGTAGATATCGAAATTTTTATTGCGTTCGCCTACGAAGGCCAGCGTCTTGCCGTCCGGGGACCACCCGTGCCAGTAAGAGGGTGAGAATTTGGTGATGCGTTCGGGCGTGCCACCGGTCGTAGGGACGAGGTAGACGGAGGACTGGTGATCGTCCTGAGATTGGTCGCTGATGGCTAGCCATTTGCCGTCGGGAGAGATGCCGTGGTCGTTGTTGCAGCGGTTGGCGAAGGCGGTGTCGATTTTTTCGGGCACCACACTTTCGCTCGAAGCAGGGGTGGCGGGAATTTTTTCCAGTGAGCCGTTGCGATTGAAGATCAGGTAGCTGCCATCGCGGGACCAGTTGGGGGCTTCAAAGCGGCCGGGGGAGACGTACACGACGCGCCGGTCGGTCGAGGCGATGTCGATGGTTTCAAGAGTGCTGCTAAGGGTGGGGGTTGCCGCGGTTTGTTCCGGCGGGCGATAGCTTACCTTGGAAAAGACGGCGGATTCGAGAAGATCTTTTTCGTGGGAACAGACGGCGATGCCGATGTAGTAGTCGCCGTGGAGAGCGACGCGGATGGAGCCGCCGGCGATTTGGAGATGGCCGCCGCGTGGAGCGAGGAGCATAGAGAAATAGTCGCCGCGTTTTTCCAGTTCGAGCGTTTGTGGGGCGGAAAAGTTGGATTGGATTTCGTGGGTGGCGCCGCCTCTCTCGTCGCGGTATTGCAGAGAGGTCAGGCCGTCGCCGTGCAGGGCGACGTCTACGTACGCGGAATCGGGGTCGAGGGACTGGCGGATGATTAAGGCGGCTTTGCGGTGGGGATTTTTGCCTCGGCCGAGGAAGGCGATGTCGGCAGAGAGGATGGCGTCGCCCGAGACTTTTTTCCAGGCGAAGTGGAAGGCATCGTGATCGAACCACATGTTTTCGCCGCCGCCGGAGAGGGTGTAGGCGGAGGTGGCGGGATCAAAGGTGGCGGAACCGCGGTGGAGGACGGCGCCGATGTCGGACTGGGAAGTGAAGATGCCGAGAGCGGTGTCGGCGGCAGTATCGGCAAGGAACGGAGAAGCGAGAAGCGCGGCGACGGTGGCGAAGAATAGGCGGCTGAGGTTCAGGAGGCGTTTGAGGTTGTGGCGCATGGGTGCGCTCCTTATTGAGGCGATTGGCACAGCCCGCGGTGGGAATCTTAGCGGGATGGCCGCGTGGTTGGCAATGTTTGGAAGGCGAGGAAATGTCTTTGCGCTCGAGCTCGGGAATCCTTGAGTCCGTGCCCTCATCGAGGAGGAACGGGAAAATCTCGCGATCGCGAAGCATTTCGGCGTTTGCCAAGGCAGGAGCCCTGTGCCCGGGAAGGAAGTCTTCCTAGGGCGCACTGTTTTCAACCGCCTCCCGCGCCATCATCTCTTCGATGTATCGGCCCAGCGCAAATTTGGCGCCTTGGCATCGACAGAAGTCAGACACGCAGGAAGAAGATCGCCAGCAAGTACCGAGAGAAATAGAACGACATCACCGCCTTTCGGATCGAGGGGGACGAGGAAAATCCCAATTACAGCAGGGGCGCGGTCGGCTACCCAGATATTTTTTCGGTCTTTTCTCGGAGGAAAACGTGTCAAAAAACGCCAAAGCGAAGCAATCAGTTCGTCGCCATGGACCGGGCGAACCCAGCGAGCGAGCTGATCGCGCATTGTTAGGGGAGCAGGGGGAGGATTATGTGGGACTTGGCGGAGATGCGCTGGGTGGCGACGTGAAAGTCCTCGGGCTTGGCTAGCATGATGTTCGGGACGAAGGTTTGCGGGTTGCGATCGTAGAGAGGGAACCATGTGGATTGGACCTGCACGACGATTTTGTGGCCCTTGAGGAAGGTGTGGTCGGCGGCGTGGAGGCTCCATTTGTATTCTTCGATGGTGTTGGCGGGTATGGCTTCAGGGTGCTCAAAACTGGTGCGGTAGCGGCCACGGAAGATTTCCGCGTTGATGATGAGTTGATAGGACGGCGTGGTGTCGGCGGTGGCGACGCCGTCCGGAGTGGTGGCGGTCGTAGTGGTGGGAGCGGCGGGATATTCGTCGATGAGTTTTACGACCCAGTCGGAATCGGTGCCGCTCGTCGAGGCGTAGAGGTCGGCGATTACGTTGCCAGCGATGGTGACGTCGTGATCGAGAACGGGCGTGGACCACGAGGCGTAGTCGTTGCGGCCGGCCAGCAGCGTTTTTTGGTCTTCAACCATCCACGTATACCACTTGGAGCCATCAGAATAGGTGGCCTGGATCGGGCGATGACGGTAGGGGATGGGCTTGGCTGGGTCGGAGACGTATTCGGTGAAGTATTGCGGGCTGTCCGCGGCATCGGTCCGGGCGTGAACCCCGCTTTGCGCCGTGCCTGTCACGATGTCATGTTGCCCGGATCCCGTCGTAGGAGCCGGCGAGGGTAAGTCAAACAGCAGAGTGCCGTTGGCGGCCAAATAGAGACTGCGAGCCTGGCTTTCGAGGGGAGGCCAGTACGAATACTCCTTCCATTTGTTGGTTCCGGACTCGAAGGCGGCGGTGTCCTGCAGAGAGAAGGTGCCCTGTTCGTGGAGATAGTGGTTGAAGAAGGGGGCTTCGTAGCGGGCCCGGAATTCGTCCGTGGTCGGCTCGCCGAAATATATTTCGCCCAGGTGATTTGTGGTGCTGCCCCACTGTCCATGGTTCCACGGGCCGATGATCAGGAAATTTTCCTTGGCGCTGTCATGCGGTTCTAATTTTTCGTAGGCCTCTTGCGGGCCGTACATGTCTTCCTGATCCCAGAAGCCGCCGACGAGCAGGGTGGGGACGGCGACTCGATTCAAATGCCATTCGACGCCGCGGGAACGCCAGAAATCGTCGTACTCGGGGTTTTTCAGGAAACCGATACCCGTGGGCATCTTGTCCACACCGCCCTGCTTGGCAGCGGCGGCGAAAGAGCCGGCTTTGAGGAAATAATCGTAGGCGTCTTCGTCGAGCTTGCCGAAAGCGTTTTCCTTGGAGCTTTCCATGCCCATGGTGTAGTCGTAGCCGTAGGACTGGCGGAAAGCTCCGTTGTGGAAGAAGTCGTCGCCCATCCAGACGTCGATCATGGGGGCTTGCGGGGAGATAGCTTTTACGGCGGGGTGGGGATCGATGCCTGCGGCTTGCGCGAGGAAACCGGGATAGGAGATGCCCAAGACCCCGACGCGGCCGTTGTTGTTGGGAATGTTCTTGATCAGCCACGCTACGGTGTCGTAGGTGTCGGTGCTTTCATCGATGAGTTTGGGATTCCCGTGATCGACCATGGCGCGGGACATCACGAAGGTGCCTTCGGATTTGTAGCGGCCGCGAATGTCTTCAAAGACGAAAATGTAGCCGTCGTGAACCAGTTCGGGGTAACGGCCGTTGATGCCGTCGGAGTCGTAGTCATCGACGCCGTAGGGCGTGCGTTCCATAAGGATGGGCAAGGCCGAGGCCGCGTCTTTGGGCTTTAGGATTACGGCGTGGAGTTTGACGCCGTCGCGGACGGGGATCATGGCTTGTTCGCGCGAGAATTCGGGCTTGATGAAAGACAACGACTGGTCGCTGATTCTTCTGGCGTGGCGAATAGATTTATCGGAGGCGATGCGGGTGAGGCCGGAGACTTTGCCGTCGGGGGCGAGGATAAACTTGAAGATCGCGGGATTGGGGCTATTGACGGGAACAAAAGTGTCCGGACCGCTGGGGGCTAGTTCCTGACGCGGGGCGCGGGCGGATTCGATGTAGAGCTTGTCGTTTAAGAGGGAGACGGAGACGGGGAGGTAGGGATTGTCGTCGTACTGGTATTGACCGACGTAGGCGGGAAGCTTTTGGGCGGAAACCTGATAGTTGGTGGGGGCGGGGGAGTTTTGCGCGCGCGTGGCGGCGGCGCTGGCCACGGCACAGAGAACCAGCAAAGCGGTGCGGATCAGGCGGTTGGAAATTGGGATCATGCAGTATGTTTTATCACATCGGATGCGGAATTGGTTGCGGGCAGCTCGCCTGGGAATCGCGGGTTTTTGAAGAAAACGGATCCTTCTCCGGGTTCGGGACCAACACCTGTTAGAGGGTCGTCCGTTTCTGTGCGCCTCGAACGTTTGGCTCCGGACTAGAAAGTCAATTCGGCGATTTGCGGAGGGCTTTTGCTGAAGTCCGAGTAGCGGAGCCAGGTGGGGCGGATTACGAAGTGGGTTATGCCCGCCCAAGTCAGGCGAGAGGGGCCGTCGGGCCAAGCTGCAAAATAGATTTCGCGGTAGTGCTGCAATTCTTCGCCGGCAGGTTCCCGGGCGAGGCCTTGGTATTGGAGGGTTTGTTCGTTATCCCAGCCGATTACCAAGGAACACCGCGGGTTGCCGATCAGGTTGGGGTATTTTCTGGAGGATTTTACGGTGTCGAAGACGATTTCGAGATCGCCGGATGTGGCGATGCCGACGAGGGCGGATTGCGGGGTTTTGTCTGGCGAGAGGCTGGACAGAACCGCGTAGCGGTGGCGCAGCATGAAGGCGTGGATTGATGATTTATCCATGGGGGCGTCTGAGTTTTAGATTCTGCGACGGCTAGGCGAAACAGACGGCGGCTGAGATCTCCGAAGCCCGGGCAAAGCGGGGCCGCACGACTCGGGGCGCCTACCAAGAAAGGTCAACGACCACTCGGCGATGATTAGGCGATGGTGACTTCTTTGCTTAGGTACACGTCCTGGATGGCGTTTAGGAGTTTTACCCCTTCGGCCATAGGGCGCTGGAAGGCTTTGCGGCCGGAGATCAGCCCGGTGCCGCCGGCGCGCTTGTTGATTACGGCGGTGGTTACCGCTTCTTCGAAGTCGTTGGCGCCGCTCGCGCCGCCGGAGTTGATGAGGCCGCTGCGCCCGGCGAAGCAATTGATGACCTGATAGCGGGTGAGGTCGATGGGGTGGTCGCTGGCGAGATCGGTGTAAATGCGCTTGTCGAATTTGCCGTAGCTGCTGTCGCCCATGTTGAGGGCGGCGTAGCCGCCGTTATTTTCCGGGAGTTTTTGCTTGATGATGTCAGCTTCGATGGTCACGCCGAGGTGATTGGCCTGGCCCGTGAGGTCGGCGGAGAGGTGATAGTCCTTGTCTTTTTTGAAGGCATTGTTGCGGAGATAGCACCAAAGAACGGTGGCCATGCCGAGATCGTGAGCTTCCTTGAAGGCCAGGCTGATTTCATGAATTTGGCGGTCGCTATTGTCGCTGCCGAAATAAATGGTGGCGCCGACGGCGGCCGCGCCCATGTCCCAGGCTATCTTTACGTTGCCGAAGAGAATCTCGTCGAACTTGTTGGGGTAGGTGAGCAGTTCATTGTGATTGAGTTTCACGATGAACGGGATTTTGTGGGCGTACTTGCGGGAGACCGAGCCGAGGACGCCGAAGGTCGAAGCGACGGCATTGCAATCGCCTTCGATGGCCAGCTTGACGATATTTTCGCCGTCGAAATAAATGGGATTTTTGGCGAAGCTGGCGCCCGCGGAGTGTTCGATGCCCTGGTCGACGGGGAGAATGGAGAGATAGCCGGTGCCGCGGAGGCGACCGTGGCGGAAGATGCGGGCGAGATTGGTGATGACGCGGGAATTGCGGTCAGAGTGCAGCCAGATGCGGTCGATAAAATCGGGACCGGGAAGGTGCAGGACGTCTTTGGAAATCTTTGGATTGCTGAAGCCCAGCAGGGATTCGGCTTTGCCGCCGAGGTAGCCCTGAATTGTGTTTGGTGCGGTGGTGGTGGCCATTTCGTGTCTCCTCTTGGTTGCTCTAGTTTAGTTTGTTTGCGGAATTATTTCGCGGTGTCTTTTCTGAGCATCCCGGCGGCGGCGGTATCCAGCAGCCAGAGCACTTTGCCGTTCGTGGGATTGATCAGCTGCGACGGCAGTTGCTCGGGCTCGTGCGGGCCTTCGAGCACAGCTTTTAGCGCCGGGGCTTTGGCCGCACCGCCGACCATGAAAACGACCAGAGCGGAATTGTTGGCCACGGGGGCCGTGCAGGTGATGCGCTCGGTGTAGAGCTTGCCGATCCAGTTGTGCATCACGAGGCGGCCGTTGTCGTGGAGGGCCTTGGTGCCGGGGAAGAGAGAGAGGGTGTGGCCCTCGTCGCCCATGCCGAGGAACATCAAATCGAAGCGGGGGAGCTGGCCGGCCTCGAGATGGAACTGCGTCCTGAGCAGCACTTCGTATTCTTCGGCGGCGTTTTCCGTGTCGGGATATTCGCCCATGATGCGGTGGATTTGTTCGGGTTTTAGCGGGGCCTTCGAAAAAAGAGTTTCGTTGGTCATGCGGTAGTTGCTGTCGGGATCGCCGGGACCGGCATGGCGTTCATCGCCGAAGAAGATTCTCAGCTGGCTCCAGGGGACCTGGGAACGGAGCGGTTCGGCTGCGAGCAGGATGTTGAGGGCCTTCGGAGTGGAACCGCCGGATAGCGCGACGTTGAACACCCCGCGGGCCGCAACCGCGGATTTCGCGGATTCAAGGAATATTTCCGAGGCGCGTTTGGCGATGGCGGCGGCGTCGGGGAGAATTTGGATTTCGCGATTTTGTGAGACCGGCATTTTGGGGTTTACCTTACGCGGATTTGAAGTGGTGGTAACGAAAAACCGGTGAAAGCAAAATACAGAAAGAATTGAAGCGGGCGATCCGGGGGACATGGAGCGCAGCATGTCCCTTGAAGCCCGGGATCAAGCGGCCCGGGGCGGAGGCGAAACCCGCAGCGCATCACGTGACTCCCGTTTTATCCCTGGCGGCGATGCGGGAACGCTGCTCCATTTCGTCCTGGTCGGTGCGGTGCCAGGAGCGGCCGTCGCGTTCGAGAAGATCTTCGGCTTCGGCAGGGCCCCAGGAGCCGGCGGCGTAATTGGGGAAGCCGCGCGCGGGAAGGGCGTGCCAGACGTCGAGGATGGGCTGGATGACGCTCCAGCCGGCTTCGACCATGTCCGAACGCTGGAAAAGCGTGGGGTCCCCGGCCATGCAATCGCGGAGAAGACGCTCGTAGCCGGTGTTGTGTTCGGCGCCGAAATAGGTTTTGTAGTCAAAATCCATGTTCACTAAACCGAGTTTCATGACCGCGCCCGGGACCTTCGCGCCGAGGCTGAGGGAGATGCCTTCGTCCGGCTGGATGTGGATGACCAGACGGTTGGTTTCGAGATTCTTCACCGTGGTGTTGCGGAACAGGATGAAGGGGGTACGGCGGAACTGGATGACGATTTCGGTGGTGCGCTGGGCGAGGGCCTTGCCGGTACGCAGGTAGAAGGGGACACCCGCCCAGCGCCAATTGTCGATCTGCAATTTGAGGGCGACGAAAGTTTCGGTGTTGGAGTCGGGGGAGACGTCGGGTTCGCTGCGGTAGCCGGCTTCCCGAGCGCCATCGACCATGCCGGGACCGTATTGGCCGCGAACCATGCAGGTTAATACTTCTTCGGCCTCGAGAGGCTGGATGGCGTGGAGGACTTCGGCTTGTTTGTTGCGGACCTCGTCGGCGTCGAAGGAGATGGGCGGTTCCATGGCGGTCATGGTCAGGAGCTGGAAGAGATGGTTGGGAACCATGTCGCGGAGCGCCCCAGCGGTTTCGTAGAAGCCGCCGCGGTGTTCGACGCCTACGGTTTCGGCGGCGGTGATTTGCACGTGGTCAACGTAATGGCGATTCCAGAGGGGCTCGATGATGTTGTTGGAAAAGCGGAAGACCATCACGTTTTGGACGGTTTCCTTGCCGAGGTAGTGGTCGATGCGGTAGATCTGTTTTTCCGTGAGGACCTGGTTTAAATCCTTGTTGAGCTGGACGGCCGAGGCCAGGTCGTGGCCGAACGGCTTTTCGACGACGACGCGAGCCCAGCGGGTGTTGTCCTCTTTGACGAGGCCGGCTTCGCCGAGCATTTTGGTGATGGGGGAGAAGAAGCGCGGGGCGACGGCCAGGTAGAAGAGTTTGTTGCCCTGGCAATCGTGTTCCTTATCGGCGGCGGCGATTTGTTGCTGAAGGCGCTTGAAGGCTTCGGCGTCGCCGAAATCGCCCTTTACGTAGTAAATGCGTTCGAGGAACCAGGTCCAGAGTTCCGGAGCAACGGGCAAAGGGGCGTATTTGGGAATTTCTTCGGAAAGCTTCTGGCGGAAGGATTCGATGGTGTAGTCGTTGGCGGCGAAACCGACAATGGCGAATTGCTTGGGAAGGACGTTATCGGCAGCGAGATTGCAGAGCGCGGGGATCAGCTTGCGCTTGGTCAAATCACCGCTGGCGCCGAAGATGACCATGACACAGGGAGAAGCTGCGGCGCTGGTTTCCGGGTGATGATTGTTCATCGACAAGGTTCCTGCCTTTGGACGATTGGCGCTGGGAATTTTGTGGCGTTTTTACTTTTTTTCGAGGTGGCCGCCAAACTGGAAGCGCATTGCGGACAAAAGTTTGTTGGCGAAGTCGGATTCTCCGCGGGAGGCGAAACGCTGGTAGAGCGATTCGGTCAGCACGGGAGCGGGCGCGCCGGATTCGATGGCGGCGAGGATGGTCCAGCGGCCTTCGCCGGAATCGGAAACTTTGCCGCCGAATTTCTCGAGCTTGGGAGAATCGAGCAGCGAAATGGCCGTGAGATCGAGGAGCCAGGAGGCCACCACGCTGCCGCGGCGCCAGACTTCGGCGACGTCGGCGAGATTGAAATCATATTGGTAATGCTCGGGGTAGCGGAGTGGGGTGGTTTCGGCGTCGCCTTCGCCCTGGTGGGCTTTGCCGGCGTCGGCGTGTTTCAGGATATTCAAGCCTTCGGCGTAGGCGGCCATCAGGCCGTACTCGATACCGTTGTGAACCATTTTCACGAAGTGGCCCGCGCCCGAGGGACCGCAATGGAGATAGCCTTCTTCCGCGGTGCCCGGGACTTTGTCGCGGCCGGGAGTGCGGTCGACGTTGCCGCGCCCGGGGGCCAGCGTTTTGAACACGGGATCGAGATGTTTGACGATGTCGTTTTCGCCGCCGATCATCTGGCAGTAGCCGCGTTCGAGGCCCCATACGCCGCCGGAGGTGCCGACGTCCACGTAGTGGACGCCTTTGCCGCTCAGTTCCTTGGCGCGGCGGATGTCGTCGATGTAGTAGGAGTTGCCGCCGTCGATCACGATGTCGCCGACGTCCAGTTTGCCGACAAGTTCGTGCAGTGTGGCGTCGACGACGGCGGCGGGAACCATGAGCCAGATGGCGCGGGGCTTGTTGAGTTTTTTGACGAATTCGTCGAGGGAGTTCGAGCCTGCGGAGCCTTCGCTCGTCAGTTGCTTGACGGTCTCGGCGCTGCGATCGTAGACCACGGTTTGGTGACCGTTCTTTTGCAGGCGGCGGACCATGTTGGCGCCCATTCTTCCGAGACCGATCATTCCGAGTTGCATTTTGTTGGCTCCTCTAAATTGGGTAAGTGACTATCTCACAGGATTCGGGGTGTCTGTCAAAACTGGGACGTCCGGGCAAGTAAGGGCGCAGCATGCTGCGCCCTTACACGGGCGGTTTGCGACGAGGCTGGGGCAGCGTTTGCATCTGTATTCTGTTTCAGGCGATAGCCTGCTTTACGGCGGCGGCCAATTTGCTGAGGCCGGCGTTGACGTCGGGGCCGAGGTGCACGCGAAGAGCGCGCCGGCCGCGTTCAGAGAGGACGGCGAAATCGCCGCGGGCTTGCGCGGCTTGCACCACGCCGAACGTGTATTTCTGGTCGGGCACCGGGATGTCCTTGGCATGGTCGTGCGTGATTTGCAGGAAGACGCCGCTGTTGGGGCCGCCTTTGTAGGCCTGTCCCGTCGAGTGCAGAAAGCGCGGACCAAAGCCGAGAACGGTGGCGACTTTCTTTTTGTCGCGGACGGCCATACGCAAGGATTGCATGGTCTTGTCGTTGGCATCGTTCATGGGCAGGTAGCCGAGGACGCCGAAATAATCGCCGGCTTTGATGCGATCAAGATGTTTTTTCAGCACTTCGACAAGGCTTGCGCCTTTTAGAGCGGCAGCGTTTTTATCGTCGGCATAAAGTTTCAGGCCGTCGCCTTCAAAGAAGGGGGTTTCGGCGGGCAGCGAACCTTTGGCTTCGTACTCGCTAGTGAGCTTCTTGGTTTCGATCTTGCTGGCTTCGACGTCTGGTTGATTGAAAGCGTCGATGCCGATGATGGCGCCGGCGGTGGCCGTGGCGATTTCCCAACGGAAAAATTCCTGGCCCAGATTGTAAATGTCCGGCAGGCCGATGCGGACTACCGGTTGGCCGGCTTTTTCGAGGGCGGCGATGGCAGCGTCCTGGGCCGCGTCGGGCGCGGGATCGAGGCGCAGGTAGGCGATCACCCGGTCATTGCCGTAGACGCCCGGACCGCCGAGATCTTCGCGGTCGACGGGGATGATGCCTTTGCCGATCTTGCCCGTGGATTCGGCGAGAAGTTGTTCGAGCCAGGCGCCCAGATCGTGAATGCCCGGGGAGGCGACGATGGTAACTTTATCGCGGCCCTGATTGGTTGCGGCGCCAAGAATCGCGCCGAGAATTACCCCGGGATTGTTTCCCGCGGCCACGGACGCGCCGCAGGCTTTGACCATTTCTTCGGTGGTGTTCAGGAATTTCACGACGTTCACGCCCATGACCGCGGCGGGAACCATGCCGAAATTGGAGAGCGCGGAATAGCGGCCGCCAATGCTGGGGAGGCCCATGAAGATTTTGCGGAATTTATCGCCTTCCGCGACTTGCTGCATTTTGGAGCCGGGATCGGTGACCGCGAGGAAGCGGTTGCCGACTTCGGCGGCGCCGACTTTCGCTTTCACCTGCGCGAAGAAATATTGCTTGAAGATGTTGGGCTCGAGGGTGCCACCGGATTTGCTGGAGACGATACAGAGCGTGCTGCTCAGATCGAGCTGGGCTTCGAGGGCGGCAATTTGCGCGGGGTCAGTCGAATCGAGCACGTGCAATTCCGGATGGCCGGGAATTTTGCCGAAGGTCAGGCGCATCACTTCGGGACAAAGACTGCTCCCACCCATGCCGAGCAGCACGGCGTGCTTGTAGCCGGATTTGGCGATGTCCGTGGCGATATTTTTGAGGGCTTCGATGTGGGCCAGCTGCTCTTCGGTCACCGTGAGCCAGCCGAGCCATTTGCCTTCGTCGGCACCGGTCCAGACCGAGGCGTCGCCGGCCCACAGGCGTTTCACTTTGTCGTTCTTCTTCCAGTCGTCGAGCGCGGCGGCCACGGCGGTGGCGAGATTTTCCGGAAGTTTGTAACTTTGGGTGTTGAGGCTCACGCGTGCACCCCTGCAGACTTGCCGGTGGCGACGAGCAGTTTCACGAAGGAATCGTGGAAAATTTTGACGCCGTCTTCAAGGAGCTTGTCCGTGGCTTCTTTCATGGAGACACCGGCTTTTTCAAGGTTGGCCATGATGGTTGCGGCGCCGGGCAAATCTTCGGTGAGGCTGTTGCGAAGCTTGCCGTGATCGCGGAAGGCATCAAAGGTGGCGGGCGGGATGGTGTCCACGGTGTCCGCACCGATTAATTCTTCGACATAAATCACGTCGCGGTACTTGGGATTCTTGGTGCTGGTGCTGGCCCACAACAAGCGCTGGGTTTGCGCGCCCTTGGCCGCGAGAGCCTGCCAGCGCGGGCCGGAAAACAGTTCCTGATACTTCTTGTAGGTGAGCTTGGCGTTGGCAATGGCGATTTTGCCATGAACGCTCGAAAGCAGAGCGCGCTTCGCCTCATCTTTTTCCGCAGCGAGTTTTTGCTCAATGATGCCATCGATGAGCGTGTCGATGCGGCTGACGAAAAAGCTGGCCACGCTGGCGATGTGGCTGAGGTCCTGATTCTTTTTGGCGCGGGCTTCGAGCGCCGAGATGTAAGCCTCGGCGACTTGTTCGTAGGCGGATTGTGCAAAGAGCAGGGTGATGTTGATGTTGATGCCGTCTTCAAGAAGCTGGCGGATGACCGGGATGCCCTCCTTGGTGGCCGGAACCTTGATCATCACATTTTCGCGGCCGACTTCTTTCCACAAGCGGCGGGCTTCTTCGAGCGTGCCCGCGGCATCGTGGGCGAGTTCGGGAGACACTTCCAGGCTGACGTAACCGTCGCGACGCTTGGACTCGAGGTACACGGGCTTGAAAATATCGGTGGCTTGCTGCACGTCCCGGATAGCAATTTTTTCGTAGATGCCCTTGGCGTCGAGCTTCTTGGCTTCGGGGGAGGTCAGGATGTCCGCGTAGTCCTGGCTGGTGGCGATGGCTTTTTCGAAGATGGCGGGATTGGAGGTCATGCCGCGCAGGCCATCATCGTGAATGAGGCGTTGCAGTTCGCCGCTGGTAAGCAGGTCGCGACGAATGTAGTCCATCCAGGCGGACTGGCCGTAGGCGAGCAGACCTTTCAAAGGATTGGCGCCTTGCGCGGAGCCGAGATTTGGAACGGTGCTGGTTGTGGTCATGATTTGTCTCCTTAATGAATACCAAAGCTATTGTACGCCCGGCGGAGAGGGGCGCGGGGCCGGGAAAGAACGCTCCTGCTGCGGCGGACTGTCAGGTCATCGTCTGCGCCACAACCGAGATAGATGCACCGAAGGTGATGCGGGTTTCGGTTTTTATGTCTTCGCCGGCTCCGCAAACATCCGGGATTCGAGCGCCTTTATTTTGTTGAGGCGGCGCAGATGCCGCGCCGCGCCGGTAAATTGGGCGTTCAAAAAAGTCTTGACCAGTTCCTCGGCCAATCTTTCGCCGACGATGCGCGAGCCGATGACCAGAATGTTCATGTCGTCGTATTCGACGCCTAAATGCGCGGAACAGGTATCGTGGCAGGCGGCTGCGCGGATACCCGGAATCTTGTTCCCGGCCACGGTCATGCCCACGCCACTGCCATCAAAGAGGATGCCGCGGTCGGATTTGCCTTCGGTGACGGCGCGAGCGACGAGTTCTGCGATGTCCGGGTAATCGCAGGGATTTTCGTTGAAGGCGCCAACGTCGAGCACGTCATGGCCGAGCGCGCGCACGATATCGCTCATCTTGCTTTTTAGAGCGAAGCCGGCATGGTCCGACCCGATGACGATCTTCATAAGTAAGCTTACTTTCCGCCGCCGGATTTTGCCGCGGCGATGACTTCCTTGGCGGCGGTTACGATGGCTTCGGGCTCAAATCCGAATTTCTTTTGCAGCTCTTTCAGCGGAGCGGAAGCGCCGAAAGTATGCATCCCGATGATGCGGCCGCCAGGGCCGACGTATTTGTCCCACCCAAGCGTTCCGCCCTGCTCGACAGAAACGCGCGCGGTGATTGAAGGCGGCAAGACGCTCTCGCGGTATTCCTTGGGCTGGTGCTCGAAAATCTCCCAGGAAGGCATGCTGACCAACCGGACCTTGACGCCCTCGGCCACGAGTTTTTCGTAGGCCTTGAGAGCCATATCGACTTCGCTGCCCGTGGCCATGAGGATGACCTCAGGTTTGCCGTCCTTGGCGTCGGCGAGAATGTACGCGCCCTTGACGACACCGGCGGCGCTGGCGTACTTGCTGCGGTCGATGGTCGGCAAGGCCTGGCGCGTGAGGACCAGCGCAACGGGTTCGTGGCGAAGCTGCATGGTGTATTTGTAGGCTTCGAGGACTTCGTTGGCGTCGGCGGGGCGAAGAACGATCAGGCCGGGCGTAGCGCGCAAAGCGATGAGTTGCTCGATGGGTTGATGCGTGGGGCCGTCTTCGCCGACGCCGATGGAGTCGTGAGTGAACACGTAGATCACCGGGACTTCCATGATGGCGCTCAGGCGGATGGCCGGCTTGCAGTAGTCACTAAAGATAAAGAAGGTGGATGCGAAGGGGCGGAGCTTGGAGAGAGCCATGCCGTTGGCGATGGCGCACATGGCGTGTTCGCGAATGCCGAAGTGCATGTTGCGTCCGCTGCGCGTTTCAGCCTGGAAATCACCGACGCCGTCGAAGGTGAGGCGGGTTTTCGTCGAGGGGTAAAGATCGGCGGAGCCGCCCATCAGCCAAGGAACATTTTTCGCCAGAGCATTCAAGACTTTTCCGCCCGAATCGCGACTGGCAACGCCTTTGGCGTCGGCAGGGAATACCGGCAGATCCCGGTCCCAGCCGTCGGGAAGCTGGCGCTTCTGCATGCGCGCCATTTGGTCATAGAGTTCGGGATATTTGGCTTTGTAGTCGCCGATTAACTTCATCCACGCGGCGCGAGATTCGCCCCCGTGCTTACCGATGCCGCTTTTGAATCGATCGTATACGCCATCGGGAACGAGAAACTTGGCGTCTTCCGGCCAGCCATAGTTTTTCTTGGTCAGGCGAATTTCATCTTCGCCAAGAGCTTCGCCATGCGCTTCCTTGGTGTCCTGTTTGTTGGGAGCGCCGTAACCGATGTGGCTGTCGAGCACGATAAAGGTTGGGCGATCGGTGGTTTGATTGAACTGGTGCAGTACCTTTTCTATGGCGCCGGTGTCGTTGGCGTCGGTGATGTGCGCGGTGTTCCAGCCATAACCCTTAAAACGGGCGGCGACGTCCTCGCTGAAGGCCAGCTTGGTGCTGCCTTCGATGGTGATGTGATTGTTGTCGTAGATCCAGCACAGATTAGAAAGCTTGTGATGCGCGGCGAGAGAAGCGGCTTCGCCCGAGATGCCTTCCATCATGTCGCCGTCGCCACAGAGAACGTAGACGTTGAAGTCGAAAATTTCAAAGCCCGGCTTGTTGAAATGCGCGGCGAGCCACCAGCGAGCCATGGCCATGCCAACGCTGGTCGCCACGCCTTGGCCGAGCGGCCCAGTGGTGGTTTCGACGCCGGAAGTCCAGCGATACTCGGGGTGGCCCGGACAGGCGCTGGCGAGCTGGCGGAATTTTTTGATGTCATCGAGGGAGACGGAGACTTTACCAAGGGTTTCATATTGCGGATTGACGGCTTTGACCTGTGCGAGGTGCAGCAGGGAGTAGAGCAACATCGATGCGTGGCCGTTAGAAAGCACAAAGCGGTCGCGATTGGGCCAGATGGGATCATTGGGATCGTAACGCAGGAATTTTTGCCAGATGGTGTAGGCGACGGGGGCGAGCGCCATGGGCGTACCCGGGTGACCCGAGTTGGCGGCTTGCACGGCATCCATGGCGAGGGTGCGGATGGTGTTGATGCTGAGCAGGTCCAGGTTCTGCTCCATTTTCGGCTGGCTCACGTTCGCTCCTGTGCCGGGCGGATGGGCGCCCGCGGGGAATGCAGGATTCAGATGCTCCACCCTGTCTGGCGGATGATGGAATCTTACGCCAATTCGGGATTGCTTGCCGAGCCAGGCCGCTCTTTGCAGCGAACCGCGGGATGACGCCCGTGAGATATAGCACAGGTGCGGTCAAAAGGGTATGACGCGGCCTGCGCGCAACGCGTGGTCGCTGGAAACGTGCGCGGCAGGAGCTCGCCCTTCGCGCCGTTGACTGCTGAGGATGTCCGCGGTTGACGCGGTAATTGCTGCAATCTACAATCCGCGCGGATTCGGGCCTTGGGGAAGGCAGGCTATGGCGCGACCCATGACGGCATCGGCTTCCGGAATATCGCTGGCGGGCATTATCGTGGCCCTAGCGGTCTCTCTGGCGGTGTCTCCGCGAGCCGCCGCGCGAACCGGCAATGACCAGCCCAATTCGCTAGAAGTGTCTCAGGCTCTCGCGCAAGGCGACGCGTTCCTGGCGGCCAAGGACTACGACAAGGCCTTGGAGGCCTATCGCCATGCGGACAAGCTTTCCCGCCATACCTGTCCGACTTGTTTGCTTCGCGTTGTGACTATTTTGCGGAAGGCCGGCGATTTTGACGGGGCCCTGGACACCGCCAAGAAAGCGGTGGTGGCCGCGGGCGGTAACAAAACACTGGCGGCCGAGGCGCACCTCGTGCGCGGATCGCTGTTCACGGCTACGGCCAGCAAACCCGGCGACAAGAGGTTGCGCGAGGCGGAAGAAGAATTTCGCGCGGCGCTGGCCCTGACCCCCGAGCGGTCGACGGCGCACCGCAACCTGGGGATCGCGCTGATCAAACAAGGGCGCGATGCCGAAGGTATCGCGGAGCTGAATCTTTTCGTTGCCGCGCCGGGCAATAGCGCGAAGTCCGTCGAGGAAGCGCGGGCCATCATCGCCAATCCGGTCCGTGCGCGCGAGCCCTTTGCGCCGGATTTTGCTTTCACCTCGCTCGAAGGGGCGCACGTCTCGAATGCGGCGCTAGAGGGGAAAGTGGTGCTGTTGGATTTTTGGGCCACGTGGTGCCCGCCTTGCCGGGAGTCTGTGCCGATGATCGCGGCCTTGCATAAGAAATATGCGGACAAGGCGTTTCTCCTGGTGGGCATCAGTGCGGATGGCGATGAGCAGACGCTCAAAACGTTCGTCGAACGAAATCGTATGAGCTGGACGGAGTACTTGGATCTGTCGGGGTCGGTCGGTGAGAGTTTTAGTGTGGATTCCTATCCAACGTACGTTGTCGTGGATAAACAGGGTGTGGTGCAGTACCGGCAATCGGGATTCGGGCCGACGGTGGCGGGGGAGCTCGAGGATGTGATCAATAAAGCGCTGAAGAAGCCGTTTGTTCCGGCGTTTGCGCCGCGGTCGGCTCCCGCGCTTACCACGACAACCGCGCAACCTGCGTCTTCGGCAGGAACCGGTGGCGCGGCGCCAGCTGCGATCATCTTGGGCGGAACGGCGGCGGTGAGCACACCGCGAGGCGGAGGCGCAGGCCCTGCGTCTTCCGGCCTGGCTACAGGCTCTGCAGCTCCGGCTAGAGTTGCGGAGGCGGCACCCGGAGGCGTTTACCACAACGGCGCGCTCGGATTCTCTTATCCTTATCCCGGCGGATGGACGGTGGCGGGTCCGGAGCTGATTCGCGGCGCCGATGCCTCGATGAAGCACACGGACACCGCGGGGCGGAATCCGGGGCAGCCCCCTGCGAACCTACCGGCCAACGTCCCTGAGCTGATTTTTTACGCTTACGGGCCGGGAAAGAACCCCGCGGGAACCTTTCGCGCCGTGCCTTCGGTGCGGATAACTTCGCTCGAGTCGTTTGGCGCCATGCTGACCATGGGAGTGCTGAAGCGGAACGCCGGTGCGCAAGAAGCCATGGGCATGAAGACGATCCGCGATCCGGAAAAATTTACCGTGGGCGATCAGGATTTGTACCGAATGGATTTCGAGGATCCGCGCGAGGGGCAAAGCTGGGTGTCGATCATTCAGACGGTGGTGTACGACCATGTGCTGACGATCGAGATTCTGGCGGGCAGTCCGGCGCAGCTCGAACTGCTGGTGGCGACCGTGAAGTACAGCGTCTTCGCGGACGCCGATAAAAAATAGAATATTTCTGGCGGGATCGCGAACCAGAAGAAATGGTGCGGCTGGTCGGACTCGAACCGACAACGGGGAAAACCCCAGCGGATTTTAAGCCCGCCGCGTATGCCAATTTCGCCACAGCCGCACCGAACGGCCACGCGGCTTAAAAAGCATATCATGGGCGAAGAGAGCGCTGAATCAAATAGCTTCTCGAGGCCCGGTGGATTTATCTGCTGGGAGTGATTTGTTGAATGCCTGCGGCCTTGCGAGGTGGATGGCTGACTGAGTGCGTTGCGAGTCTGCCTACGAATTCGGATCCGGGGTTTTCACTTCATCGCTGACCACGTGGAAATGTTTTAGGGTGGCGGTACCGAAGCTGGTGGTGATGGCGCAGTCGGTGGCGTCGCGACCGGTGGCCATCAGGACGCGACCGATGCGCGGCGTATTGTGGCGGGCGTCGAAAGTCCACCAGCGGCCTTCGAGATACACTTCGAACCACGCGCTGAAATCCATAGGAAACGGAGCTGGAGGAATGCCAATGTCGCCGAGGTACCCGGTGGCGTAACGCGCCGGAATATTCAGCGCGCGGCAAAACGTGATCGCCAGGTGCTGGAAATCGCGGCACACGCCGATGCGTTTGGTGTACACGCCCAGGGCCGAGCGGGTGGAGCTCGCGTACTTGTAGCCAAAGGTGATTTTGCTTTGCACCCAGTCGCAAACTGCCTGCACGCGCGCCCAGCCGCGCGGCGTCTCGCCAAAAAGCTCCAGCGCGACGCTGGAGAGCAGGTCTACCTCACAGTAGCGGCTGTTCATGAGGTAGGGCAGAACTTCGGCGGGCAGGCGCTCGATGGCGATTTCGCGCGCGCCAGGGGCTTGCGGATCTGGCTCGCCGGAATCTTCCACCAGAAAGGAATTGTGCAGGCGGGTCTCACCCGGCCGCGCGACGAAGCGGCATCCGCGATTGCCAAAGAGGTCGGAGAAGCAAGCAACTTCGACCGGGGGTTCGATGTGCAGTTCGTCCGGTTCGCGCAGATCTTTGTCGCGGGACGGGTGGATGTTGAGCAGCGCGAACACCGGCACTTCCTCGGCGGTCGCGAACTGAATGTCATATCCGAGGCGAATCAACATAAAGACCGGTTCCCGAGCGCGTGCCGCGCTGCCCGCCGCGCGGAATTCCCGCCATTCTCGGACACACTCGCCTCGTTCTGCTTGCGTTCCTCTTTTTCCTGGCCCATCATAAAATTGCGATCACGCACCGCGAGCGGCGCGGCTCGTTTCATTTTTCTCTGCGAGGCGCAACTGTGACCTACTGCCTGGGCATCATGACCAAAGAAGGCCTGGTACTGGCCTCCGACTCCCGAACCAATGCGGGATTCGATCAGGTCAACACCTGCCGCAAGATGCACCGATTCGTCCAGCCGGGAGAGCGCGTCTTCGTTATTCTCACGAGCGGAAGCCTGTCGATCAGCCAATCGGTCATTACTCTGTTGCGCGATGATTTCGATTCCGGTCGCGGGCTGGCGCAAGCCAGTTCGCTTTACGATGCGGCGCGCATCGTCGGGGACTGTGTGCGCAAGGTTTCCGATATGGACCGCGCATCGCTCGAGCGCGATTCCTTCAGTTTCAACGTGCACCTGCTGCTCGGTGGGCAAGTGCGTGGACAGGAACCCAACCTGTATTTGATCTATCCCCAAGGAAACCCCTTGG